>CBDUNJ010000016.1:0-6795 GCA_965368565.1 uncultured bacterium | reverse complement strand
CAAGGAGCAATGCGAAGTGTTCGTGCATCCTCAAGAGTAATGCTTGCTACTTGCTTGAGTGGTACTTTTGCACCGTATGAATCAACAAGTACACCCTCAATAAATGCAACAGTGGCTCGCCCTGTTTGTATATTTTGAAATTCTTTCTGTAGCCACTCTTCTATTTCTGCGCCACGTCTTTTGAATTGTGAAAAATCGTATGTCATATAGGTGTCATTCTAACATAAAAGAATGCCCCGCTGTACCAGATGTAGATTGTGGGCAATCAGTGCGCATTGTGGTACAGCAGGGCGCGTGGTCAATAAAGCATCACCTCCTAATTAACGTAGTGTGTACACTCTTCTTAAAGTATGCAGTATCACTTTGATTTTGGCCAGTTTTTTGCTGCTGCTGGGTAGATGTGGCTCAGAGGGTGATCTTCACACGGATGCGGTCGTGCTGGACATATTTCTCTCCCATATTCAATTAATTTGTAGGTTAATGCGAACCATTCTTTTTTAGGAAAAAGGCGCATTAAGTCTTGCTCTATCTTGTTTGGATCGGTGTGATCAGTGAGATCAAGTTTACGGGCAAAACGACGCACGTGCGTATCAACAGCAATACCTTCTACAATACCAAATGCATTTCCGAGGACGACATTTGCTGTCTTTCGTGCTACACCAGGTAGTGTGAGGAGATCTTCCATAGTGTTTGGAACAACTCCATCATAGGTGTCACGAATACGACGTGCAGCAGCGATAATGTTTTTTGCTTTGTTTTTGTAGAATCCAGTAGAACGTATATCTTCTTGAAATGTGTTGAGGTCCGCATCTGCATATGCATCTAGGGAGCGATATTTTTGAAAGAGTTCTTTCGTAACCATATTTACTCGCTTATCAGTGCACTGTGCAGAAAGAATCACCGCAACAACGAGCTCCCAGTGAGTGGTGTAGTTAAGAACCATTCCAACATTGGGAAATAATTTTGTGAGTTCTTTGAGTATTTGTTTAGCGCGAGCTTTTCGTTCTAGTATTTTCTGTTTGTCCATAAAGCATTACTGTAGCATAAGAAATGCCCCCGTGGTGCGGGGGCACAGAAAGATCAGTTGGGCTTGCCAATCATACCGGGTGTTACTGCAATTCCACAACACTGTAGCATATACTCGGCTCGAGAGCTCTTTGTGTGCAACCATCGATCGTAGAGACGTAATACATCTCTGTCATCAATGGGTACAGCACAGTGATAGGATTCGCTCATAGCATTGAGAACTTCAATAATGAATAGGAAATTATCAGCGACTTCTTCAAATAAATCAGCTAACGAGAATCCTCTGCACCATTGACTCATCGTGCTGTAGGCAAGTTTTCCCATAGAAATGTAGTATTTTCCATCATACCCACTTCTGTAGAAAACCGATTCAGGGAAGAATCCAAGGGTGAACAGAGCTGTATCGGCGACGTGTTTGAGTAACGTTCCGTTCCTTTTTTGCTGAGCTTTTAAGAAACCTTCGGAGAGTGTCTCTTCTCGGAGGATAGTTGGCACCTTAACCCGTTCGTCAAGAATGCTGACAAGATATGCTTGTACATTCTCAGAGAGAGAGCTTCTGATTCACAGAGCACATATTCTAGCTGTTCTTTAAATAAGAGCGCTGGTGTTGTGGTGCTAATTCTTTTTTTCTGCACAAAAGGCTCCTTTATGTGTGCGTCTAAAGGTATCTTAGTGAAGCGCGTACAAAAGTGCAACTGCTACAAGTCATCATTTGAGACATCTTTTGGAAGAATAACTCGCCAGTTTTTGGTGCGCAAACGTTCTTGGAGTACCTCTCCTGTCTCTGTCTCTTCAGCGATAAGGGTTGCTTCCGAGACTATTTTTTGTCCAAAGATATCAAGATACTCAACACGTAGTACGCGTTTCTCTTCAGGTATTTCAAATATTTCTTTTGTTCCAAGTTCTTCAAAGGTGACGAGTACATTTTCTTCTCCTGACGCTACTCGTTCCGCAACCTGCGCTTCTCGTTCAAAAGGTAGTATAACAGTTGCATGCTGTGCCAAGCCTTTACCAATATTAGAAAGGTAGATATCAAGTACTTTTTCTGCAGACGCCTCAGCTCTAATGGTGAGAATTGGCATAAATTCAGATTTACGCGCTGTTTCCATTTCACTTGCTGAGCGTCGTACTTGACGTACATAATAGACGGTTAAAACAACAAGGATAACTGTAGCGAGTGCTTGGGTAACGCTACTGTATGCGTTTATAAATTCTATGGTGTTCATAGGTATATCCTTACGTACTATTGCTTCTTTTGCAAACGTGGAAGTGAATAGGTGAGCCCTTCAAGGACTTGTTTGAGTGATGGAGATGGTCCATTGAGGTATCTTTCTGCTCTACAAATTGCTTCTTTTGCAGTAGTTGTGTGTACAGCGTGCGCAAGCGTTGCCACAAGTTCCCGTGCAGACTCAATGTCTTTTTCTTTGAGAATATTGACGATATGTCCTAATCGTTCAGCAATAGTGCTTGAAAGAAACAGGTTCCCCTCCTCCGTTCTTTGGCCTGATGGGGCAAGAGAAATGTGTTCAAAACGTGAACGAAGGGTCGGAAGAAGAGTGTCACCATTGGGGACGATAAGAAAAAAGCAGACTGATTCCGATGGTTCTTCAAATAGTTTTAATAGAGCGTTTTGTGCTTGATGGGTAAGGGTGTGTGCTCTGATGATAAAAAATTGTTTTTCACCAAAACCTTTTCGTGATGCAAAAGAGTGCAGGTGTCTACTTTCATCAATACCAAATGTGTCGTGGATGTATTCAAAAACAATAGGGGGTTGTGTTACAGGAATTCCCCACACGTTATGAAGTACTTGTTTAAGAGCGGTGTGTATTGGGAAACTTGGTCCGGAAAGTAAATAAGAATGATGTGTGAGCTTCTGAGGATCGTCTCCAAGGTGTCTGTGTAATATCTCAAGCATTGTGTCTTGTCTATCGTTTAGCGATAATAGATTTTTTGTAGGTGTCTAGGTGGTCAAGAGCGACACCTGTTCCTTTCACCACACAAAAGAGGGCTTCATCAGCAAGATATGCTTTGACACCAGTTCGTCTGAAAATGAGCTCTGGAAAGTTTCGTAGTTGTGATGAGCCGCCCGTCATAATAATGCCTCTGTCTACAATGTCGGCAGCGAGTTCTGGTGGGGTTTCCTGAAAGACGTCTTTTATTGCTTTAATCATTTCTCGTAATTCTTTACTGATTCCTTTTACTACCTCATTTGTGGTAATATCAGCCGTTCGTGGAAGCCCTGTAATAAGATCCCGTCCTTTTATTGTCATAGTGAGTTCATCTTCTACTGGAACAGCCGAACCAACTCGTATTTTTATTTCTTCTGCTGTTTTATCTCCGATAGCAAGATTATGCGTCTTTTTTATATAGTCAGTAATTGCTTGATCAATACCATTACCTGCAACTTTGACAGACGTACAAGCAACAATGCCTCCAAAAGAGATAACAGCAACGTCGGTGGTACCTCCTCCGATATCCACGACCATCCGACCTTCTGGTTCCTGAATTGACATACCTGCACCAATAGCTGCAAGGATTGGTTCTTTGATAATAAATGCATTTCGTGCGCCTGCGCGTGTCGCTGCCTCAATAACAGCGCGACGTTCAGTTGATGTCACTCCTGCTGGTACTGAGACAAGCACGTCTGGTTTCCAAATATTCCATTTACCGAGAGCTTTATTGATATAATATTTAAGCATAGCCTCAGTGACTCTATAGTCGGCAATGACACCATCTCGCATTGGTCGATAAACTTTTACATTATCAGGCGTTTTCCCCATAAGTCGTTTTGCCTCAGCACCGACGGCAAGAACGGTATTGTCATCTTCTGAAACTGCAACAAGTGAAGGTTCGTTGAGGACAATACCTTTTCCTGGGAGAAAGACAAGTACGTTTGCAGTACCAAGATCAATGCCTAATTTTTTATTGAAAAAAGCCATAGGTGAGTAAATAGTACGCTGTTATAGCCCTTTTTACAAATGACTATAATACAAAAGATAAAGGAGCGCCCGTGCGCCCCTTACTGAATCTTGTATGCCGAGGTGGTTCTGAGTGCACCGGTATGCACAGAATGTTGTTCTACGTCAAAGTGCTCTACGCACTCCCCTTCTTCGTCACTTGAGATGCAGATGGTTAGATGCAAGTGTGTATGCGTCAGATTTTTCCATTGAGCAACTACTCTGGTTGCGCGTATATTAACTCGCCTGAGTCCCAACTCTAAATACTTACGTATTTCCTCGCAAAACACTTCTTTCTTTTTAAAGGCGCAGATCAAACTTGGGTCTCTGAGTGCACCCTGCACCATATTCCGAAGGATGGTTCCTTGAAAAGAACGTGCTTCTTCTGACATTAGTCACCTCCTAAAAGTGTACTGATCTCTCTGCACTCTACTTCCCAATGCGTTCAATGTCTAGACCAATAGCTTGAAGCTTTTTTTCAATGTGTTCATAACCTCTGTCAATGAAGTAGGCATTTTCAACACGTGTGGTTCCTTGTGCTATTGCACCCGCAAGAATAAAAGCAAGTCCAGCACGAAGATCGGGGCCGACGAGGGTCTTTCCTTTCAACTTTGTTCCACCGTGCACAGTGAGTTCTCGTTGGTTCCATATATCAATGTCTGCTCCCATACGTTTTAGGTCTTCGGCGTATCCGAGTCGGCCTTCAAAGATTGTCTCAAAAAGATGCCCGTCCCCTTGTGCCTGCGTTAGAAAAATTGTCATCGGTGCTTGGAGGTCTGTTGGAAAACCAGGGTATTCGTGAGTTTTCACATCAACAGCAGTATGCTTTTTTGTTGCTTGTTTAATGCGCACAGATGATGGACCTACTTCAAGTTGCACACCCGCTCTATTAAGACGCTCAAGAAGTGCTTTAAGTTGTTCAGGGATTACATTTTTAACAGTGACATCTTTACCAGCTATAGCAGCAAGAATAATGTAACTTCCCGCTTCTATTCTATCGGGTGGTGTTGTGTAGATCTGCTTGCCTTGAAGTAGCTTTTTTGATCCCCGAATAGTGATAGTTGGGGAACCTGCTCCAGTAATATTTGCACCATTTGTATTTAAAAAATCAATTAAGTGTATTACTTCTGGTTCTAGGGCCGCGTTTTCAATACGAGTTGTACCTTCAGCCATAAGAGCTGCCATCACCAGTGTTGCTGTACCAGTAACACTAGGGACTTTAAGAAAAATATTTGCACCAATGAGTCCTTGTGGCGCACGCACTGTGTAGGTATCTTTTCCTTGTCGAACCGTTGCACCAAGTTGGCGAAAACCATCAAGGAATAAATCTATTGGACGTTCTCCAATAACACATCCTCCTGGGTGTGGAAATGTTACCGAACCTCTTCGTGCAAGGAGTGGGCCCGAAAGAACAATGGATGCCCTGAACCGCTTTGCTATATCTTTAGGTATTTCCCCTGTTCCTTTTTTTGAAGTTTGTATGTGCGTGCGATTGTCTGTGTGTGTAATACGTGCGCCAAGTGCTTCAAGAAGTTCGTACATTCGGGAGACATCTTCAATATGAGGGGCTTGTGTGTAGATTACTTCAGTGTCAAAAAGTACAGACGCCGCAAGTGCTGGTAATACAGCATTTTTTGATCCGGATACGGGGATAGTGCCAGAAAGTGTTCGTCTTCCGGCTGTGCCTTTTACAACAAAAGAATGTGCGTCGTTCATTAAAAACAGTATACCACCACATCTTGCACTTTCTGTGTGAATAGGTACCATAGCGATACATACAGATTATGAAAACAGTCATCTATACATTTGGGCTCGTACTACTCATTGCAATTATTGTCGGCGGCGCATATGGTGCTGGTCTTCGAATATACGAAGGCAGTATTGTGCGTGCTGGCTCCGTCACTATAGAGGTGCCTCCACAGCCAGGTGCACTTTTCTTTGATGGTAAACAAGAGTTTTTTGATCCAGCTGACGGTGAGGTAGTATTTTCAAAAGTAACCCCTGGAGAACACACGGTTTTGTATGGTGCTGAAAATGTGTTTCCATGGCAACGTGATTTCACATTGCTCCCCTCTGAAGATCGCACATTTAAACCTTTTGTTTCTCCTCAGAATGCTTCAGGATTTCTTATTACTCCTGCTGATGAGGAGTATGTTGATATTCGGAATGCTTTTGCCACAGAAGCTCTCCCCGCAGAAGCTGGACCAACTGTCTCTGATGATAAAACAATGGCACTGTGGGTTATTGGATCAACAGTGTTTCTTGAATGGCGTGGTGATGAAACTGCTATCCCTTCCATCTTTTGTGCGGAGGGCGGTGATGTGTGTAACACACGACTCCTCTTTTTTGAAGCAGACACTGAAATCAAAAATGCCGTTTTTTATAAAGAAAGAAATGATGTGGTGCTTATTGCAACAGTCACATCAGTATTTGCAATTGACGGACTCATTAATGATTTTAGGAACTTTCAACCTCTATACACTGGTACGGATGTAGATTTTCGCAAGAAAGACAATGGTGAGTTGTATGTGCGTGATGCGCAAGCAAATGGGGTGCAGTATCTTATAGTCACATACTAGGTAACGATACATAAAGTATTTAGAAACCTTTTGTATTAGAGGTATACTGAAGATAATGAATATTGTTTCTGTTATTCCTATTTCACGTGGTATTGGTGTGGAAGAACTTACCTACTTCACTTCTGAAGAGGTAACTCCTGGTCAGTTGGTGTCTGTACCGCTTCGCAAAAAAGATGTGCCAGCTCTTGTCGTTTCAGTTCGTGATGCGAGCAAAGAAAAAGCTCTTTTGAAAA
>CBDUNJ010000015.1:0-7093 GCA_965368565.1 uncultured bacterium | reverse complement strand
TTGTCAATTTTATGCGTGTGTACAAGAAATTGACTCTATTATATATTATGTTATAATTGATACTAGAAGAGGTGGCACTAAAGCTCCCTTCTGATGAGGAGGTTTGTATGTCCGATGCATTCAATAGTGGAATGACTATCGAGGAGGGTTCTTCCAGATCCCCTGGAATGACCCAGAAGCGAGTGGAGACGAATGGAGTCGGAGAGGCGTTCGACTGCGATGAGATCGATGTCGGGTTCGGAGAGGCTGAGAATGCCCACTGGACACAATCGTGTCTTGGCGGGCTGTCTTCCAGAGAGTTCGTTCGGAGAGTGTTGTTCGATCTGCACAATCCGAATGTGAGTCATCAGTCTCGTCAGAATCTCGAAGCGGAGCTTCTCAGGCGCTGCGAGGGACACAGAGAACTCGAAATTTTCCGGAGATTGACCAAGTTCTTTCTTCAGAAGAAAGTTCGTCTGAACGGCGGATGGAAGCGAGATGCTGGCAACTACGCCAAGGCCATCGGCGTTTCCACGGAGGACTTGATGTCGGCTGTTCGGCCTCTTCTTGTCGAGCTTCTCGAGGAGAATTTCGACTAGCTCTCCTCTCTGTTCTTTGTTGTGGGCCAAGGTTGTCCCTAACGGGATAATAAAAGGATAATTTCTGCTCCCGAAGTAACACTTCGGCTTGCGGAAGGATAAGAACCTCTCCTCGCCCATTCAGGCCGACGCGTTCGCGCGTCGGCCTTTTTCTTTTGGTTAATACTCGGTTTTGACCAAATAGGAATATACTCTAGGCTCTGCCTAGAGTATATTATTTTGTTTGTTCTTTTGCTTGTAGTCCTTATTTCGAGTTTCGTATTTCGTGCTTCGAATTTTATCGTAGATACTCCGGTGTATTTTGCGCCATCCAGTCCAACATTTGACGCATAACATACGTACCACCAATGAGGTTTTTAACAGGCCCATCCTCCATAACTACAACAAATGCATAGCGTGGTTCTTCATAGGGGAAGAAACCAGTCACCCAGGAGTTGACTCTATCTTTTTTGACACCAAGTTCAGCAGTACCTGTTTTTCCAGCAACACGAACTGTGGGAGTACTCAAACCTTGCGCAGTTCCTCTTGTTACTGCCTCGCGCATACCCTCACGGATGATTTCTAGGTGATCATCTGATATGCCAGGAATTAATTCTGTCGCAGTATGTTTATCTTGTATCGTGATGTGTGGAGTAACAAGCATACCACCGTTTGCAAGTGCTGCTATTGCTCTCACCATTTGTATTGGCGTCACTTGGAAACCATACTGACCAATGGAGGTGTGGTAGGTATTTCCCAAAAGCCAGTCTTCTCCAAAGACTTCCTCTTTCCACTCTGGTGTTGGAATGGTTCCCACTGCTTCTGCAATAACGTCAATACCTGTTTTTTCAGCAAGTCCAAAGAGCTTCATATATTCATCTATACGTCGTATACCAAGACCCACTTGATCTTCATATCCGCCACCTATTGCATAGAAGTACACATCAGAAGAAACAGCGAGAGCATCTCTAAGATCCACCCACCCATGTGCTTTCCAGTCTTTAAAAACAGTTTCTCGAGTAGGGTCATAAGGGTTTGGAATACTAATGTACCCTGCACTGTAGATTTCTTTTTCGGGACTAATGATATTTTCTTCAAGTGCAGCAAGTCCCATAAAAGGTTTTACAATTGATCCGGGTGTGTAGAGTCCAGAAACAGCACGGTTTAAAAAATATTTTCGTTTACTGGTTAAAAAGGTACTGATTGCTTCTCCATTGTTTCCATCGGTCAATATTTGAGAGTCTATGTCTGGATAGCTCGCGAGAGCAAGGAGTTCACCATTGGTCACATCCAAAATTGCTCCAGCACCACCTTTAAATCCAACACGATCTGCGAGCTCTTGTATTGTCGTATACAGCTTTGATTGTACTTCAGCATCAATAGAAAGGTGCAGGTCAATACCTTCTTTTGGAGTATTAATAATTGCTTCAGACACAATTGTTCCGAGGGCGTTTTCTTCAATAATTTGAGTACCATTTTCTCCTCCTAATAGTTCTCCATATAATGATTCCACACCACCAACACCTTCATATGTTGTTTGGTAATAATTTCCTGATGTATCTGCTTTTGGGTAGCGCACGTACCCAAGTATATGGCCAAGTCCTACACCTTCTTTGTAACGTCGAAGAAGGTATGGAGTGTTTGTTGCAGTGTCTGTGATATTCCACGCAAGAGGTGCCCCGTTTCTATCATAGACACTTCCTCGTTTTGCAAAGATGAGTGTATTATCAAGACGATTGTACTCGCTGTGTTCTTGCCATTTTTGCCCTTCTGCAATTTGTAAATCCCACGAGCGAAAGAGGAAACCACCCATTGCTATAGAAAATAAAATAAACACACTAAAAATGACACCTGGCCGTATGGGTTTTTCAAGACGACCTTCAAATTGTTGTGTGTCAAAATGAGGTAGGTTGGTGGCATCTAATAACACCTCATCCATATCAAATGGTTGTCCTTTTATTTTTTTCCTCCTACTGAACATATGGATTAGTATAGCATTTTGAAATACTCAAACATTAGAGACGGAGTGCATCTCTAAGGAACATAAAGAAAAAAAATAGTGCAATGGCAACGAGGGTTCCAGTGAAGGTGTATGTGGTGGGTGTGCCATATAGAGCGTCAAACAGTAGCCCAATTGGCACGACCTCCCAGTAACGAGGCATAACAAATGAAAAAAGAATCCCGGCACTAAGTGTTAGCCACCATGGTAATATAAAAACACTAAGCACCAGAGTGAGTGAGGCAATACCGCGAACAAGCACCTGCGTGCTATTCTTCGGTTTTCTCTGCAGGGGTGAATACCTTTTCTGAGGAAAAGAAGACATCGTGTGTGGTGAAAAGATTAATACGTGAATTGATATAGAGGGTTGATTCAGCGTCGTGAGTATGGTGTTCAATGTACTGAACTGTTCCAATAACATATCGACCTGAGGCACTTGTAATGGTGACTGTATCTCCTGTGGTGATTGGGGCATCTTGTGGTATCTCAGCCATCATACTCCCTCCTCCAACACCTCGTATCGTCACAGGGAGTCCCTCGGAGCCGATTCGTGCAGATATTTGAGTGGTAGGATGAGAGAAGAGTGTTACCTCAGCTGTTGATCCAAGTAATCGGGTCACTGTGCCAATAGCCGTTATGTCACCCTTTGCAAAGACAAGTGTGTCTTTTTTAATGGGAATTTGTCGTGAGTCAACAATCAGCGTGTCATAAGGGACGGTTGGAGGTCCCACAAGGACGTGTGTTGGTGTATTGGCTGTTAGGGTTGCATAGCCAACAAGTTCTCGAAGACGTTTATTTTCTGTTTTAAGGAAATTGTTTTCGCTCTGTATACGAGAGTGGTCAGCGATTTGTGTTCGTAAAGCGTCTTGTTCTTCTAGTAATGCACTGCGCGGCGTTGTAATACTGAGAACACTGGCACCCATGTTTCCTAGTGTACTTCTCAGTGCATAGAGTGGTGTGCCAAGAGTGCGTAGTGTGTTCTGCACAGTTTTAGGGAGTGGTATATGAAAAAAAGTAAGGAGAAGAAGGATGGCAATACTTGCACCAAGAAGTGCAATTCGTGTTTTTCTTTTAGACCTTTGGCGGTAACTCATGTTGTTCATTAATAAGCACTTCTTTAAAGTCATCAAATGACTCTATGAGTAATCCGGTACCCCGTGCTACACAAGTAAGTGGATCATCAGCAATATATACAGGAACTTTAAGATAATCAGTAAGTACATCAACAAGACCACGAAGAAGCGCACCTCCTCCAGTGAGATAAATACCGTTCTGCATAACATCGGAGACAATTTCTGGAGGGGTATCTTCGAGAACCTCTTTTATTGCCTCAATAAGTGTGTCAACAGAATTACCGATAGCATCGCGCACGTCACTTCCTGTAATGGTCACTTCCCTTGGGAGGCCAGAAACAAGGTCACGTCCTCGAACCTGCACCTCGACTTTATCATCAGGATCTGCCACGCTGCCAACTGCAATCTTTAGGTTCTCAGCAGTCTTTTCGCCGATGAGTATTTTAAATTCGTTTCTGATATACGCAATAATGTCATCATTGAAACGATTCCCTGCTATTTTTATATTCTTTGAGTGCACGATGCCAGAGAGTGACATAATAGCAATATCTGTAGTACCACCTCCAATATCAACAACCATATTGCCAGAAGGATCGTGAATAGGTAGACGTATACCAATAGCAGCAGCAACTGGCTCTTCAACAAGGTGCACTTCTCGAGCGCCGGCACTCTGTGCAGCGTCGCGTACCGCGCGACGCTCTACGTTTGTCGTATCTGAAGGCACCCCAATAACAACGCGTGGACCGAAGAGTTTTTTAGAATCTTGCTGAGCTTTATTGATGAGGTATGAAAGCATCTCTTCAGTTACTTCAAAGTCTGAAATGACACCATCAATAAGAGGGCGGACAGCCGTAATGTGTGAAGGTGTTCTACCAAGCATGCGTTTAGCTTCTGCCCCAACAGCAACCACTTGACCAGTTTTTTGGTTGATGGCAACAACGGATGGCTCATTAATGACAATGCCTCGCCCCGGTACATATACAAGGGTGTTGGCTGTACCAAGATCAATGCCAATGTCATTAGAAAAAAGTTTTGAGAAAAAAGTTCGCATATATATATAAAGCCGCCTATACCCTAGACGGCTCTATTGTAGCCTATGTGCTGGCGCTTTCCAAATTGTTGCGTTCTCGCGGGTTTTGTTGTATTTAGATGCGGTCTAAGAGTGCACAGATATCCGCTTCAGTAAGAATACGAGAATTTTCTTTTGACTCACTGCGACCTTTTACCTCGTAGCCACCGGCTTCGAGAGATTTTTCACTGACAACAATACGGTATGGCATACCGAGTAAATCTGCTTCTGCAAATTTTTCACCCGGACGCATATTGCGATCGTCGTAGAAAACCTCTATCCCCTTTGCAGTTAGTGTTTCGTAGAGTTTTTCTGCCTGTGTGCGGACCTCAGCATTGTCACTCATAAGTTCAACAAGGTGCACTGTGAATGGCGCAACTTCTTCAGGCCACACAATACCGTTTTCGTCAGAAGTTTTTTCTACAATAACTCCCATTAATCTAGTTATACCAATACCATATGAACCAAGCCAAACAGGAACATCATCACCCTTTTCATTTTTGTAGTTTAGTCCAAGTGTTTTACATTTTTCAGTTCCAAAATTGAATATATTTCCTACTTCTGCAGTTTTTACTTTCTCAAGCTGGTCTTTTGTGACATCAAGTTCTTTGAGTGTCTCATCATTCATAATCTCTTCATTTATTGCAATATTTTTCTCTCGATTTATATAGATATAATCTTCTCCTGCGTCTGTGATAGTTTGAAATTCATGACTGAATTCAGTAAATGCACCTCCTGGCGCAAATGTGAGGAAGGTATCATTTCCAAGTCCAACCTTTTCAAAAACAGCATGGTATGCCTCTATCGCTTTGTTGTAAAAAGCATCATGTTCTTTCTCATCTCGAGAAAATGAGTACATATCTTTCATTAAAAATTCTCGTCCACGCATAATACCACTTTTAGCCCGGAGTTCATTACGAAGTTTGTTTTGGAATTGATACACAACAACAGGAAAATCACGAAAACTGGATATATGATCACGCATCATGTCTGTGATCGGTTCTTCGTGTGACCAACCAAAACCAACGTCACCTCCTGCGTGGAGGCTTGATTTAAACCACACATCAACTGCTTCATCATTCCAGCGATCTGTTTTTTCCCAGAGTTCTTTTCGTTGAAGTGATGTCATTGCTATCTCTTCTCCACCAATAGCATTCATTTCCTTCCTCACTAGCGATTTTAGGTTCTCTATAACCCGAAGGCCAAGTGGCAGAAACGCATAGGCACCAGCCATTTCTTTGTGGATATAGCCAGCGCGAATTAAGAGCTCAGCATTTTTACTGGTCTCGTCTTTTGGTGCTTCTTTGCGTGTTTTGGTGAACAGGTGTGATTGCTTCATATGGAATATCCTAGCATGAAAATAAGTGTTGCGTATAGAGTCAGGTGCGTGTAGTCTGATTTCCAGACCCGTACACAAGGAGGAACAATGTTGCATGAAGAAGTTGGTGACGAACAGATGAGCGGACAGACATCTCAAGATGGTCCAAGTACTTCGGGTTACCGCCTACTTACAGCTCGTATGAGTTTGGACAGCGCTACAGGACATATTCGGCGTCTAGATCTTGAAGCTGATAATGAGATTCTTTTGAGGTCTCGTTTAGAAAAACGACTGTTGGAAGCTCGGGAAATGCTCGAGACTCTCTCTGAGAGAGTCAAAGCAAGGGAAGGGGCTTCAAGTGCCTGAACAATGCATTGAGACGTTTTTGATATGTGTGGAATTCCTTCAGGAAGAGATTGAAAATCTGTCAGAAGGAAATGTATCCTGTAATCTAGAAGAGGCACTTCTTAAAGTAGAAGAACTTAAAGAAGCACTTCTTCGAGTACAGCAACAGAATAGAGAGCAAAGAGATGCTCAAAGGCCGCTATTTTAGCGGCCTTTTTACTTTTTAAAACAAGCGGACGATATCATTGAATGTCACAACAAGCATAAGGAGTATCAGAATTCCAAAACCAATGAGGTTAAGTGTTTGTGCAATACGAGGTTTGATTGGTGAACCTTTTATTTTTTCAATAAGAATAAAGAGTATGCGTCCTCCATCAAGTGCTGGGAATGGAATAAGGTTTATAACAGCAAGGTTTATAGAAATAAAGGCGGTAAATGAGAGCAGATAAATAAATCCAAGCGAAGAAGCTTCTCCGACAAGACCAACAATACCAACAGGCCCTGTAATTTGATCAAGATCCCCTTCTCCTTTGAATGTGTCTGCAAGAATACTGGTGAGTCCAACAACTGTTCCCCGGAGCATATTCCATGTTGCTTCTCCCCCATCAATAAGAGCAAGGTGGACTGGTACTTTAATAGTACCGACAACATCAAGGTATGCACCTATAGCATAGGTGTCTCCTGTAATGTCCTGCTCTGGTGTGAGCGTAAGTGTTTGCGTATCTCCCTCTC
>CBDUNJ010000014.1:0-7565 GCA_965368565.1 uncultured bacterium | reverse complement strand
TATTCACGACCGTGAATACTTTGTGTAATTTAATTTATTGATGAAGTAAAATGATGAAGTGAAGATTAGTGATGGTGTGTACTGAATTTACTGGCACATACTGATACACTAATGCAGCTATAGGTAGCTAGTATGTGTCTATTTGTATTTTTTGTTTGTGGTACCGCGGTTTGATTCTCGTGGATAGCAAATGGTGAAATGTACTCTATATATTTTGTGATATAATTAGGTATATGAAAAAAATACGTGTTGCCATAAATGGGTTTGGGAGAATTGGCCGTGCGTTTTTTAAGTTGGCACGAGAGCGTAAAGAACTTGAAATTGTTGCCATTAATGATTTGGGTGATATTGAAAATCTTGCCTATCTTTTGAAATATGACACTGTGTATGGCCGTTCAGGTTTGTCTGTGCAGGTTGATGCCGAGCACCTTGTTGTTGAAGGAGAAAAGATTCGCTTCCTATCTGAAAAAGACCCAGTAGCACTTCCTTGGGGTGATATGGACATAGACATAGTTATTGAGTCAACGGGTGTCTTTGCTACATATGAAAAATCTCGTTCTCATCTGGAGGCAGGTGCAAAACGAGTAGTTATTTCAGCTCCAGTTAAAGGAGAAGCGCCCGCAGACATTGTTGGAAGCACTATTTTGATGGGGGTCAACAATGACAAACTTCAGACGTGTGACATTAGTTCTAATGCATCCTGTACAACAAATGCTGGTTCGCCAGTAATTGGTGTTATGCAAGAAGGAATCGGTATTGAAAAAGCTATGCTTAACACTGTCCACGGATACACCGCTAGTCAATCTTTGGTTGATGGGCCACACAGAAAAGATCCTCGACGTGGCAGAGCTGCAGCTCAGAATATAGTACCGTCTACTACCGGTGCAGCTGTTGCAACCACACTTGCGCACGAGGGTCTTGCAGGAAAGTTTGATGGCATTGCGCTTCGTGTGCCAGTGCCAGTGGGTTCTATTGTGGACGTTACCTTTATTGCATCTCGTGACACAAGTGTTGAAGAGGTAAACTCACTTTTCAAAAAAGCAGCTCAAGAAGATCGTTGGAAGGGGATTTTGGCAGTAAACGAAGACCCTATTGTTTCATCTGATATTATTGGAAATACAGCAGCGTCTATTGTAGACCTCTCATTCACTCGAGTTGTAGATGGGAACCTGGTGAAAGTGCTTGCTTGGTATGATAATGAAATGGGATATACCAATACACTCCTTGAGCACGTTATACAGTCAGGTTCGTATCTAATTAATTAATTATGAAAATTTTTATCGCAGCAGATCACGCAGGATTTGAACTTAAAGAGAAATTAAAGCCTTTTATTGAAGAACTTGGGTATACTGTGGAGGATATGGGAGCAAAGAAGCTTGATGATGCTGATGACTATCCTGACATAGTAATGCCTCTCGCTGAAAAAATTGCAGAGGCACCAGATGAGCACATAGGGATTGCTATTGGTGGTTCAGGACAAGGAGAGGCGTTGGGTCCCAATAGAATACCTGGAGTTCGGGCTATTGTGTATTACGGTGGTCCTCTCAATATTGTACGTATTGGCCGTGAACACAATCGAGCAAATATACTTGCACTCGGTGCTCGATTTATTAAGGAAGAAGATGTAGAACCGGCAGTGAGGCTTTTTTTAGAGACGCCGTTGGGAAAAGATGAGAGACACGTACGTCGTTTAGAAAAAATAGATTCGCATAGTCCCAAGTCCTAAGTCATTAGTCATGAGTAGGTACAAAGAACTGATTGTTTGGCAGAAAGCAGTGGAATTGGCTCGTGCTGTATATATACTCACAAATGATTTTTCAAAAGAGGAACTGTACGGACTGACGTCACAAATGAGGCGATGTGCAGTTTCTATACCCTCAAATATTGCTGAGGGAAGCAAAAGAAATACTCAAAAAGATTTCAGACAGTTTTCAGCAGTTGCCTCAGGTTCCACAGCAGAACTTGAGACACAAACAGAGCTGGTAAAATCTTTCTCTTTTGGGAACAAGGAGGTATATGAGAAAATAGAAAAACTGCTTTTGGAGATTACAAAAATACTTACGACAATGATAACTAAGGACTTATGACTACTTTAATCCCCGCAATTCTTCCAGAGAGCTTTGAAGATTTGAGCGAGTGTCTTGAGCGAGTGTATCAGTATGTAGAACGGGTACAAGTTGATATTATTGATGGACACTTTGCACCTTCGCGAACGTGGCCATTTAATACGAACGATACTCGTTTTGAGAAACTGCTTGACCAGGAAGAAGGTTTGCCTTTTTGGCAAGAATTGGATTTTGAGATTGATATGATGGTGCAGAAACCGGAGCGTTTTATTGACGATTGGATACGCATTGGTTCAAAAGCGCTTATTATCCATCACGGAAGCACAGATATTTTTGAAGACATTGTAAAAGAGGCTCATGAACGAGATGTGGAAATAGGCTTAGCTGTGCGACCAAGTCTGGAGGACTCTGAGTGGCATCCGTTGGTCAAGCGGGTTGATTTTATACAACTGATGGGTAATGACCGTATTGGGCAACAGGGTGTTTCTCTTGATGTGGATCGAGTCTATCCACAAATAGAACGTCTTAAAAAAGCGTTTCCTGATGTTACACTAGGTATTGATATCGGCGTAACGAGAGAAAATGCTCCACGACTTGTAGAAGCTGGTGTGACTCGACTTGCGAGCGGTTCTGCTCTGTTTAATGCTGATTCAATTAAAGAGATTATCGCCTATTTTCACTCACTATAGATGACTAGAGATTTACACATACACGATCACAAACTGAAAGAGCTTGAAGAGCGAGCTAACGCTATTCGTCAGACAACAATAGAAATGTTGGTTGAAGCAGGCTCAGGACATACGGCTGGACCTCTTGGTATGGCGGATATCTTTACCGCCTTTTACTTTCATATTTTGAAACATAATCCCGAACAACCACTCTGGGACGAACGGGACAGACTCATTCTTTCTAATGGACACATTGTGCCAATTCGGTATGCGACAATGGTTCACGCAGGATATTTCCCAGAGAGCGCCGTGAAGACGTTCAGAAAATTTGGTAGCGATTTGCAGGGGCATCCAGAACGTGAGCGCGTTCCTGCTCTTGAGACAACATCTGGACCACTTGGCTCAGGCTTATCGCAGGCTGCGGGTATTGCGTATGCGGCACGAATGGATGATAAAAAATTCTACACATACTGTCTGCTATCTGATGGTGAAATGGAAGCAGGAAATATTTGGGAAGCAGCAATGTTTGTTGGTAAAAATAAGCTCGCAAATCTAATTGGTGTTATTGATAGAAACAATATACAGATTAATGGTATGACAGAAGATGTGATGCCACTTGAACCGCTTCGCGATAAGTGGGAATCATTTGGTTGGCACGTTATCGATGTTGATGGGCACAATATCCGTGCATTTATAGAGGCGATTGGTGAGGCACAGGCTGTGTACGAAAAACCTACAATGATTATTGCGCACACTATCCCTGGTAAAGGTATTGAGGAAATTGAATTTGATTTTGAGTGGCATGGCAAACCACCAAGCCCAGAAGAAGGACAGAAGTTTTTAAAAGAATTACGGACACTTGGTGGACGTATAGAAGCAGGACACATGGATTAATATGATTAACCCAAAACAACATTTGCATACAGATATTTTCACACCTGACACGCTTGAGTGGGGCTCAACACGTGATGGGTATGGAAAGGGTGTGGTTGAGGCAGGTGAGAAAGATGATCGTGTCGTTACATTGTGTGCAGACCTCGCAGAATCAACACGAACACACTGGTTTAAAGAAAAATTTCCAGAGCGGTATATTGAGCTTGGTGTTGCAGAGCAAAACCTCGCAACGGTTGCAGCTGGTATGGCACAGTATGGGAAGATTCCTTTTATTACATCATATGCAGCATTTTCTCCTGGGCGTAATAATGAACAGATTCGTACAACTATTTCACTTAACAATGTGCCGGTTAAAATTTGTGGTATGCATGCGGGTGTGTCTGTTGGTCCTGATGGTGCAACACATCAGCAACTAGAAGACATTGCATTAATGCGTGTGCAGCCAAATATGACGGTCATTGTGCCAGCTGACGTGGAAGAAGCACGAAAGGCAACTCTTGCAGCTGCAGAATATGACGGGCCTGTATATCTTCGTTTTGCTCGTGCAAAAACACCTATTTTTACCACTCCAGAGTCACCTTTTGAAATAGGGAAGGCAAACCTTTTGTGGGAGGGCAATAAACCAGAAGTAGCACTTATCGTAACAGGTGATCTCGCTCACAATGCGCTTGTTGCTGCAAAAAGACTTTCAGAAGAGGAGCTTGAGGTGCTTGTTTTAAATAATCACACTGTTAAGCCGATGGATACTGACGCAGTTCTTGATGTTGCTGATAGAGCAGGTGCAGTAGTTACCATTGAAGAACATCAGATAGCAGGTGGTATGGGTTCAGCGGTGGCTGAGCTTTTGGCACAAAAACGACCCACGCCGATTGAGTTTATTGGTGTACACGATAAATTTGGGCAATCAGGTGACCCAGCAGAACTTATTGAACATTATGGAATGGGTGTGGACGCTATTATGAAAGCTGCACGAAAAGCAAAAAGTAGAAAAAAATAATTATATAATTAATTATATAATTCTTATTGTAATCACCTAATGAGCCCTCTGTTGAGGACTCATTAGGTGTCTATACTATGCAGTAGTACGTGTATCTATAGATTAGATTTTTTTCGGAAGATAATCTGCAGGGACATCTTTTAGATGTCTTTCAATTTCATCTTGTGAAAGAAGGCCTTCTTGTGCTCCAATATGTTGCACAACTGACATAGAGTTAATAGGTCCCCAAGCGAGAGCTTCTGCTATAGGTTTGCCCAAGATAAGTGCAGCAATAAAAGTACTTGAAAATGAGTCGCCCGCACCTGTTCTATCTACAGGAGGTGCAGGATCGGGATACATAGGCATATGCAATGCCTCAGTACCATCATAGGCATATGCACCATTTGGTCCATCGGTGATAACAGCAATTTTTGGTCCGTGATCATGCAATTCTTCAAGGAGTTTTTTCATATCGCTTTCTTGTGTTTTCAGGATTTTTTGTGCTTCTTCTTTATTACAGAAAAATACTTCTGTTACAGCATAGAGCTCTTTGAGTTTTTCATATCCAAGGTTTATTTGAAATGTTCCTGGTTGAAAAGCAAGTTTTGTCTCCGGGTGTTCTTTGAGCCAGTTCGCTATTTCAAAATGGTAATTGAGACCATGTTCTCCCACAGAGCTGAAGTAGAGCCATTGTGGAGCTTCTAGATCTGCTGGTAGTGCATACGGATATTCATTGTGCTTCACAAGAATAGTCCGCTCGGCACCTTTACGAAGTACATAGTGGTAATTACTTGGCATACCTGAATGCACCTCAACCCAACGAGTGTCAACAGAGTTCTTTTTGAGTGTGGCGAGTTTTTGTTCACCTTTAGGGTCATCACCTATGTCTGTTATAAATGCTGTTTTGAGACCAAGTCGTGTTGCTGATACTGCGGCGTTTGCTGAATTACCAACAGCAGGGACGACGACTGATTGAGCGTATTCTATCTTGTCACCAAATCGAAAACAGAGTTCATCATAGTCACCGTCTCCTTCATCACGGTCGGTATCAATACGAACATCGTTTAATGCAATGAAGTCATCAGTTACAGTATCACCAATAGATATAAAGTCATACATAGAATAAGGTGGAAAGTTAAAAGATTCATAAAGTCCAAATACACAGAAAGTATAGCACAGGGAAAAGTGTGTTGTGGTAGGATATAGGGTATATGCAGACACTTACAGAAATAATACATAGAGCAGAGCAGAACGGTGTTGCTATTGGACACTTTAATGCACCAAATATTGAAATTATTACCGCAATTATTAATGCGGCTTTAGAGACAGGTAAACCAGTTATTATTGGATTTTCAGAAGGGGAGCGTGATTTCTTTAGAACTACACAAGCTGTTGCATATGTGAAGAGCGTTCGCGAAGAGACTGGGCATCCTATTTTTGTAAATGCAGATCACACCTATTCTATTGAACGAGTACAAGAAGCAATTGATGCTGGTTTTGATTCTGTTATCTGGGATGGGGCTGACAAGAGTTACGAAGAAAACAGAGACATTGCACAACAAGCGGTTGCGTATGCTCGCAAATCAGGACGCGATGTCTTAATTGAAGCAGAACTTGGTTTTATTGGTTCTGGTTCATCGATTATTGATGCCCCACCAGAAGGTGCTGCCATTACTCGAGAACATATGACAAAGCCAGAGGAAGCACGGCGTTTTGTAGAAGAGACAGGTATTGAGTTACTTGCTCCGGCTGTGGGTAATTTACATGGTGTACTGAAAGGTGGCTCAAACCCACATATAGAGATTGATTTAGTGAAGGAGTTGCGAAAAGCAGCAGGCGTTCCGCTCGTGCTTCATGGAGGATCAGGTATTTCTGATGAAGATTTCCGTGCTGGTATCAAGGCTGGTATTGCACAGGTGCATATCTCTACAGAGTTACGCATTGCGTATAGAGATGCTCTCCAAAAGACATTCAAAGAAGACCCTGAGCAACTTGCTCCGTATAGACGAATGGCGCCAGTCCGTGATGCGGTACAAAAAGTGGTTGAAGAAAAGATTACACTATTTTCGGGCAAATAGCACCAGTTGGCCTATACCGAGTATAGGCCACAGAGCACTATTTAATGAGTTGTGTGGATAAGACATCTGGGGTTTATGTGTTAAATGGCCTATACTCGGTATAGGCCATTATGAGAATTACTCCTATTTTTGAAGATCAGTACGGTCATATTTATTCGCGTGGCGTCGGTAAGCAGACGCTCTTTCATAATATACATGAGTATGCCCGCATGCTATTTTTGATTTTGTATTCGCAGTCTGAAGAGAAATTGCGAACTGCTCGCCATGTTGAAAAATTTATGAAAACGGGTGGTGATTTTGGCGTTGATCCTGATGTTACCGCATACATTGTTGCTAACAGGATGGTGGAAGTGCTGAATTTTTGTATTATGCCTAATCACTTTCATATTACACTTCATAATATTACGGAGGCAGGTATTTCGCAGTATATGCAGAGAATACAATTATCATATGCTAAATATTTCAATAAACGATATGACAAAAGTGGGCATGTGTTCCAAGGGGCGTACAACGCTGTTCCTGTTACTGATGACAATCAGTTGGACTATCTCTCTGCCTACATTCACAAAAATCCTCGCGAACTGAAGCAGTGGCGGAACAAAGAAGAACAGTACCCTTGGTCAAGCTATGGGCACTATAGTACGGAAAATAACATGGATGACTTGCTGGTCTCGGACAGTATTCTTGAACGTTTTGAAAGTGGCACGGAATATTGTGACTTTGTAAAAGAGTGTTCGGCAAAAGAACTGAAGGAAGAGTGGGAGAACTGGCGCTAATGGCCTATACCGAGTATAGGCCAACTGGCGGGCATACCCCCACACATTTTATTTTCTTATCGTTAGTCGTTCTGATTCATATCAGAACAAGAGAATGAAAGGTGTGG
>CBDUNJ010000013.1:0-7572 GCA_965368565.1 uncultured bacterium | reverse complement strand
AATACACCATAAAACTACCACCCGAGAGATTTGCTGTACCAGAAGCGCCCGAACCTATGTGGTTACAGCTCAATGGGCCATAGCCTAATCGCGCCTGTGTTGCTGCATCATAGTACAAATCACGACTGCCCACTTTGGTGCCGTCCGTATCACGAAATGCCCAGATGCCTTTTGTGCACCCGACAGCATCTTGTGTAGGAATACCCGAAAGTATGAAATATCCCTGATTGTCTGTTCCACTATTCCAATCAATGTTATTCACCGGCAAAAAACCATGCACGTTCGCATCAGGAACTTCATCTGTTGTATTGAAAAACTCTCCAACAAGCTGTACTGAACTATTCCCCGGGAGATCAGGTAGAGTGAGTGTTTGTGCTTCTGCTTCAGGAACACTAAAAGGGAAGAGGAGTGCTGCAACAAGTATGCATGCACCTATGTGTACTATTGTTTTCATATGTATGTAGTATACCAGTTATTTCTGTCTGCTATGGAATTTTTTGTGAATATCGTGCAGGTGCGCATCCGTCACATGCGTATAGACTTGTGTCGTTGCAATGTGTGCGTGCCCAAGAAGTGCCTGAACACTTCTTAAATCAGCTCCGTTTTGCAACAAATCGGTTGCAAATGAGTGCCTGATAACGTGCGGTGTGACTCGCTTGGTGATGCCCGCTTTAACCGCACACTGTTTTACTAAGCGCTCAACAGAGCGGGGAGTAAGCCTAATTGACTCATTTTTTGCATCTTCTTTTGCTTTACCTGAAGGAGAAAGTTGTATAAAAAGTGCCTCATCCATATCTGTTCGTTTTTCTATGTACTCTTTTACCGCGTCTTTTGCAGTGGGAGAAATAAACACTACTCGAGTCTTGTCTCCCTTACCTCGAATGGTCATTTCACCGCGAGAGAGATCAATATCACTATTCAAGGAACACAGCTCTGAAACACGCAGACCTGTTGAAAACAATAATTCTAAAATTGCTTTGTCACGAAGTGATTTCAAATCAGATCCATTAGATGCCTCCAAAAGTCGCGTGAGTTCGGAAGAAGAGATGAGGTCAATGTCACGATCACCAACTTTTGCCAACTCTATTTGTTCAGGTGATAACGTATCCACCTCGCGTTTTCGCAAATACTTCAAAAAGGCACGGAGTGCAATGAGATAGTAGTTTTGAGTGTTTTTCTTTAGTGTTTCACCATTATTGCCAGGCTGACGATTGAGCCATAGGCGAAACTTTCGCACAGTATCAGCAGTAATATCTGATGGGTTAGTGACACCAGACTGCTCAACAAAGCGCACTAAGTAGCGCTCGTAATTCGCAACTGTCTTCAAAGAGCGCCCTCGTTCAATCTCAATATACTCAAGAAATTCACGAATATACTGTTGGATGGGGGTGACCGACATACGTGCATAGTATAACGCACATCTACCAACGTGTAACTCAGCCTAGGTCTGACCTAGGCTGAGTTAGGTTATGAGTCATTTTTGACCATTTCCATTTCAATTCAACATTTCAATCATTATCTCCATTTCTCTTCATTTCGTGGTGTATCCGCCACTTCTTGCACTTATTGTCAAACTATGCTACTCTTTCCCTCGTAGCGTTCTGGTATTTTAGTATTGAAAACAGCTACCTAGTTCAGTATTTTATGGCTCCCAAGCACCTAAGCTTTATCAGAAAAGTCGCATTTGGTGCTCGGTGCACATATCTCTAATTCGTTATACTCATAAGAGCTATGGCATTAACAAAACGCAAAAAACAACACGCAATTAAAAAGACACAGACACACGAAGGGGACACTGGTTCTCCTGAAGTGCAAGTGTCGCTTTTGAGTAAAAAAATTGATGAGCTTTCATCACACCTTAAGACACACCGTAAAGATGTGCACTCACGTCGTGGTCTTTTGCAAATGGTTGCAGACAGACGCAAACACCTTGCTTATTTGAAGAAAAAAGCACCAGAACGTTACGAGAAGCTGGTTACAGCCCTCAAGCTAAAGAAATAGACCTTCTACCGCCTCCTCTTTATGAGAGGCGGTGTCTGTTAGAACGACATAGCACAGTGCTATACTCTCTATAGGTCGTTTTTCATATATAGCTTTTACTACTTTTTACTTGTAACTTATTTTTTATGACTGTTATTAAACACTCTGAACAGCGTGTCGCTGTTTTTATCGACACACAAAACCTTTACCATAGTGCAAAAAACTTATACAACGCTCGCGTTAACTTCGGCGAGGTGCTAAAGACAGCAGTTGCTGATCGCCAACTTATTCGTGCAGTTGCCTACGTTATCACCACTGAATCAGGAGAAGAGCAAAACTTTTTTGAAGCTCTTGAAAAACTCGGTATTGAAACAAAGACCAAGGACTTACAAATATTTGCCGGTGGTGCCAAAAAGGCAGACTGGGATGTTGGACTTGCAATGGATGCGGTAAAGATGGCTCCACGACTGGACGCTGTCATTATTGCGGCAGGTGATGGGGACTTTGTTCCTCTTGTTGAATACCTTCAAATGAGCCACGGATGCCAAGTTGAAGTTATCTCCTTCGGGCGTTCATCATCCGGAAGCCTTATTGAAACAACTGATGACTTCATCAATATGGATGATGATCCAAAAAAATATCTCATTGGCTATCGTACTCGTCGCCGAAAAAAAAGCACAAAGAAGACAAACAACTCAAAGAAGAACTCTTCCAAGTAGCACACGTTTTCTAAACAAATCTAAAAACACCACATTCACTAAGAGTGTGGTGTTTTCCTTTTCTGTACTGAGCACATTGGTGGTATTCTATAGACACTATGCAGAAACAAACATTTTCTACAAAAATAAGTGGGGTAGAGGTTATAGCAGAATGTAATGACCTTGCGCTACAGTCGCATGGCTCTGTCTTATTACGTGCTGAAGACACAGTTGTATTAGCAACTGTTGTTATGTCTAAGAATGCTCGAGAGGGGACAGACTTTTTTCCCCTCACCGTAGAGTACGAAGAAAAGTTTTATGCAGCAGGACAAATACTTGGCTCTCGGTTTATGCGCAGAGAAGGTAAACCTTCTGACGAAGCGGTTCTCACCGCACGAATGATTGATAGAACAATCCGACCACTCTTTCCACAACACCTAAGAAATGAAGTGCAGGTGGTTATTACCGTTCTATCACTTGGCGACTATGACCCCGATACACTTGCTATCAACGCAGCATCACTTGCACTTGGCACTTCACCTATACCATGGGGAGGTCCTGTTTCCGCTGTGCGACTCAGTAAAAAAGACGATGTAGTAACTGTTTTTCCAACCTATGAAAGCCGCCAAACAGCAACACTCAATGGACTTGTGTGCGGAAGAAATGGTCTCATAAATATGGTAGAGGTGAATGGAGCAGAATCTCCAGAAGAAGACGTTGTTGAAATGCTTGAAGAAGCAACAAAGCACATTGAGGCATTCCAGGAGTTTCAAACACGCATCCTTACTGAAACAGGAAAAAAGAAACTGTCTGTATCGCCACCGCAACTTTCTGACGAGCTGACAGCTCTTTTTGATGAAAGCATTGCTCCACAGCTTGAAGATGCACTTTTCACCCCTGGAACAAAAAGCATACTCGGCGAACTGCAGAGTTCGTGGTATCACCTAGTGAACGACACACACCCCAAAGAACGCACTGTTGCAATGCAACATCTTGAGTCTGCAATTGATACACTTGTACACACCAAAGCACTCTTAGAAGATGAGCGCGTTGACGGTCGTGCTTTCGATGAAATCCGACCACTCTTTGCTGAGGCGGGTGGTATTTCTAAGCGCATACATGGCTCTGGCATATTCTACCGGGGCGCAACTCATATCTTCTCCGCACTTACCCTTGGTGGACCAGATGACTTTCTTATTGTTGATGGTATGGAGGAACAATCTAACAAACGTTTTTTGCACCACTACAATTTCCCACCATTTTCAACGGGTGAAACAGGGCGTGTCGGTGGTTTTAATCGCAGAATGATCGGGCACGGCGCACTTGCAGAACGAGCGCTCCACCCTGTCATACCAACACAAGATGTTTTCCCTTATACCATCCGCATCGTATCAGAGGTACTTTCATCAAATGGCTCTTCATCAATGGGCTCCGTATGTGGTTCAACATTGGCACTTATGGACGCAGGTGTTCCTATCACCGCACCTGTTGCAGGTATTGCGATGGGCCTAATGCAAAACAAAGAAACGTACCGCATCCTTACAGATATCCAAGGCCCAGAAGATCACTATGGTGATATGGACCTTAAAGTCGCCGGAACACGCACAGGCATTACTGCAATACAGATGGATGTAAAAGTTGAAGGAATTACTATTCCAATTCTTACCGAAGCGCTTGCTGGAGCAAAAAAGGCTCGCGAAGAAATACTCGCTGTTATTGAAAAGGCTATTGAGGCACCACGAGAAAACATTTCCATCTATGCACCAGAGGTTGTGCGTGTGCAGATACAACCTAAACAAATTGGCTCTGTTATCGGCCCAGGTGGAAAAATCATTAATGGCATCAAAGACGAAACCGGTGCTGAAATTTCTGTTGAAGATGACGGCACTGTGTACATAACAGGAAAAAACGGAGCTGCGCAAAAAGCAGCAACGACGGTAGAAAACATCACACATATCTATGCGGTCGGTGAAGAATATGATGGCACCGTTACCAACGTGACTGACTTCGGTGCATTTGTTAAAATTGGATACAACAAAGAAGGCCTGGTCCACATATCAGAAATCGCTCCATTCCATATCAAAACTGTTTCGGAAGGCCTCAAAGAAGGCGATGTGGTGCCGGTTGTTGTTAAAGAAATAGATGAGCGACATCGTATTAATTTGTCCATAAAAGATCGCGACCCAGACTTTGCAGAAAAGCACGGTTTTACACCAGACGAAAACACTGATGGAGAAAAAACAACAAAAGCAAAATAACGAGCAGAGCGAGATATCATCGCCGAAAACTATTCCTCCTTCAAAAAAAGAGGCTGTTGACGGACCCTCGCTTTCTGAACTTCAAAACGATGTGAATTCGATGCTGAAGAAGAAAGAGGGTACCGCTCCGCCTTCATCTGCTGAACCAAAAAAGAACACGGAGCAACCAGCGCCACAGAAAAAAACTCCACAAAGTGTTGCTGATGCTCTCTTTATACAAAAAGATATCACCTATCCTGGCGTTAAGGACCCTGTCACTCCCAAAAAAGAAACGGTAACTCCCACCACGCAAGAAGAGGTGTCCGAGCCTGAAACTCCTCAAAAAGAAGCTTCAGAAACAGCTCCACAGACACCACCAAAAGCAGGGGAACCAACTCTTGTGCCAGACGTTGATACAACCGACCAAACACCAGATACTTCTGCTCCACAACACACACAAACAACAGAAGTTGTTTCTGGGACACTGCTCACGGACGATATGCCGGATACCCAAAAACCCATTTCATCAATACGTACGCTCCACAGTGATATTGCCAACTCGGTCAAAACACAACAAACATCTCTTGCGAGTATTGCTGTTGCAGAAAGTGAAAAAAGAGCCCGGACAAGCGCACCTCTTACTCCAACAAAAACCACCGACAAAAAGAAGTACTTCCGTTTCACCCTCATTGGGCTTGGTGCACTCTTGCTACTTGGTGGAATTGGCGCACTTATTGCTGTTGTCGCTTTCCAGTTTGGTGGTGGTACAGTGACACCACAGGGAGAACAGCCACTTATTTTTGTAAATGAATCTGTGTCCGTACCATTGCCTGAAACACGCTTTGGAACAATAGACACACTCAATACAACAAAAAAAACAGAGGTTGGTTTGAGTCTAGGTCATATAGAGCGTTTTAATCTCACGTCTGTGGGTACAACAACACCACTTTCTCTTGATAGTTTCATCAGTCGCCTCGTAACAAACATTCCAAGCGGACTTCTCAGAGTGCTTACAGGAAGGTACGTGCTTGGCATTCACTCTCTTGCAGAAAATGAATTTGTCTTTCTCATAGAGGTGGAAGATCAAGATGCTGGCTTTGCTAATATGCTCAAGTGGGAGAAAGATATCGCTGGAGATCTACCATTTCTTCTACGAGAAACAACACAAGCAACTCGAACCGCATCAACATCAGCAGATGTGTTTACCAACAAAACAACATTTCGCGATAGGGTTATAGAAAACCGAGATGTTCGTGTGCTTCTTGATGCAAATGGCGACATCCGGCTTGGATATAGTTTTCCTCGCCCTGATATACTGATACTTGCAAACAATGAAAATAGTTTCATTGAGCTATTTGGCAGGCTTTCAGGGGTACGTTTTAATGAGTAGCACCCCTTCTTTAAATAGGGTACAATATCCTCACTATGGAACAGAACACACACGAAAAATTCAAAACACTACTCGAAAAAGAACGCGAAGAGCTTGAGAAAGAACTTCGTACCGTTGGACGGATAAATCCAGACAATCCCGATGATTGGGAGCCAGTACCAGAACAGATAGAACAAGAATCAGATCCTGGAGACCGAGCTGACAACATTGAGGACTATGAAGAAAACACGGCAATTCTCCGCGAACTAGAAATTCGCTACAACGAAGTAAAGGACGCTCTTGAAAAAATTGAGAATGGCACCTACGGGACGTGTGAAAAGGGAGGTGAAACAATTGATGAAAAGCGTCTTGAAGCAAACCCCGCTGCGCGCACCTGCATTGAACATGCGCCGAAAGAATAGCTACTAGCTACTGACACAACACCGCCGCCCCTTTGGGGCGGCGGTGTTGTGTCAAAATAAGGTATACTAAAAACATATGAGTTTTGCCAAAGTATTTTCTGGACAACCCTCGCTCCTTGGTGCAAGTATAATCACCGTTGAAGTTGATACCTCAAAAGGTCTCCATGCATTCTCCATTGTGGGCCTACCAGACAAAGCAGTTGAAGAATCGCGCGACCGTATCTCTGCAGCTATAAAAAATTCGGGATTTAAGTCACCAAAAAGCTCAAACAAAAAAATTGTTATTTCACTTGCGCCGGCCAACATCAAGAAAGAAGGGCCGGTTTTTGATTTGAGTATGGCGCTAGCGTATCTCCGCGCTGCAGAAGAGGTAGATTTTGACCCTGAGGGGAAGCTCTTTATTGGAGAACTCTCACTTGACGGTGAGGTGAGACCAATTCACGGAATCCTACCCACTATTCGCCACGCTGCTTTACACGGTTTTACAGAAGCGTTTGTGCCTGCTCAAAATGCTGAAGAAGCGGCGCTTATAGCAGATATAACAATCTATCCCATTTATACACTCCGTGATGTGATCGACCACCTTGCACACAATCCAGACAAACAAACACTGCTTGAACCGCAACCACAAACAAAACTCACCTACACACGCCCCTCATTTACTATTGATATGGCAGACGTTCGCGGTCAAGAAAGTGCAAAGCGAGGATTAGAAATAGCTGCAGCAGGCGGTCACAATTGTGCGCTCTGGGGACCGCCCGGAACAGGAAAGACAATGCTGGCAAAAGCACTCTGTGGCGTTTTGCCACCGCTCTCTTTGGAGCACGCACTTGAGGTGACCGGCATTCACTCGGTCGCAGGCACCC
>CBDUNJ010000012.1:0-7716 GCA_965368565.1 uncultured bacterium | reverse complement strand
TTCTACGGTTGACGATTATGTGTGCAGTCTGTACAACACAGTACCAACTATTGCTTTTTTTGTCAACAATGCTAATCTATATGTCGTTAAGGATTTTGTCACCAAGCACCTAAAAACTCTTTCAGAAAAGTCACTTTTGATGCTCGGTGCTCAATTTTTCTAAACTTATTATTAAACTCATTAAAGTAAAATTGGCATGTTAGTACCCACAGTTATAGAAAAATCACAATTTGGCGAACGTGCTTACGACATTTACTCACGCCTATTAAAAGACCGCATTGTCTTTGTTAGTGGCCAAGTTGATGACCATATGGGCAACCTTATCATTGCCCAATTACTTCACCTTGAGCAAGAAGATCCGAAAAAAGACATCTCCCTCTACATCAACTCACCAGGAGGTTCTATTACGGCAGGACTTGGTATTTTAGATACAATGAACCACATAAAACCGGATGTTTCTACGGTATGTGTAGGTATGGCAGCATCTATGGGTGCGGTTCTCTTAGCCGCAGGAAAGCAGGGCAAACGTTTTGCACTACCCAATGCAGAAATAATGATTCATCAACCTTGGGTTAGTAATGCCGGTGGTCAAACAACAGACCTTGAAATCACTACGAAACAAATGCTTAAAATGCGTAGCAAGCTCAACAACATTCTTGTTCAAGCTACTGGACAGAAACTAAGTAAGATAGAAAAAGACACAGACCGAGACTACTTTATGGAAGCTGATGAAGCAAAAAAGTACGGTATTGTTGACCAAGTACTTACCACAAAGTCACAACCAAAGAAAAAGTAGCCCCCACCAAAAGCCTGTCTCACAAAAACATCCGAACAACTCGGATGTTTTTGGTTGTATGGCTAAAAAGTGCATATATTTGCCGTTTGTTGTTTTTTCTTGTAATATGCAAATGTTACTCTATTCACTAATTGACTTTGAAACTTTTTGACTAACTATACGTACATACGAGCATATATACGCACACGTATACGAAACCCATTACCAAACATTGCTATGAAAAGAGGCTTATCTAAGAACTTGTAGTTTTCGTTAGAACGACCATATCGTGTCTGTGTAATACATAAACAAAAGGTGGCAAAGCCCTATACATCATGCCATTAGAACTTATTTTCTTACTCGCTGCAGGGTCCGGTGTTGCCGGTATTGCACTTGGGTATTTTATTCGTTGGGCGCTCTCTGTTGGAAAACGGGGCTCAATGGAGATTGAGATTAAAAAGAAAATCCTTGAAGCTCAAGAAGAGGCAAAGCGAATCACAAACCAGGCAGAAAGACGAGCTGAAAAAGCGATAGCGGAATCGCGAACTGAAATACGAGAACTTGAACAAAAAAGTAAAAAAACCGAAGACCGCCTCATTAAAAAAGAGGCTCTTTTAGACAAGCGACAACTGGACATAGATCGTGAAGCAGAAGAATTAAAAAAGCAGAACCTTGCCCTAACAAAGGCGCAACAGGAAGCACACGAACTTGCAGAAGAAAGACGCAAGCGTCTGGAAGCACTCACTCACCTTTCAGAAGATGAAGCGAAACGAGAGCTTTATAAAGAACTTGAAAAAAAATACGAGGAAGATCTTCTTGTGCGTATGCGTAAACTAGAAACAGAAGGTGAAGAGCGACTCAAAAAGAAAACACAGGATATTCTGATTACAAGTATCCACCGAATGGGCAATGCTGTGTCATCAGATATTATGTCAACGACCGTTGATCTGCCTTCGGATGATGTAAAAGGGAAAATAATTGGAAAAGAAGGACGTAATATTAAAGCATTTGAACGAGCAACGGGAGTAGAGGTAGTTATTGATGATACTCCTGGCATTGTGCTCCTCTCATCATTTGATCCTGTCCGACGACAAGTGGCACGACTTTCTCTTGAGCGACTCATTAAAGACGGACGAATTCAACCTGCTCGCATTGAAGAAGAGGTAGAGAAAGCGCGCCACGAAATTAATAAAATCATCAAGGAGAAAGGTGAGGCTGCTGCATACGAGGTTGGCGCCTTTAATCTTGATCCACGCATTGTCACCATTCTCGGGCGATTACATTTCAGAACGAGCTATGGACAAAATGTACTCCAACACTCAATTGAAATGGCACATATTGCTGGTATGCTTGCTGAAGAACTTGGGGCTGATGTGCACATTGCAAAAGCGGGTGCGCTTGTCCACGACATTGGTAAGGCCGTTGATCATGAAATACAAGGAACCCATGTTGAAATCGGAAGACGCATTCTTCAAAAATTTGGTGCTGATGAAGCAATTATACAAGCAATGCAGGCACATCACGAAGAGTACCCTTACGAAACACCTGAGTCTATTATCGTCCAGGTAGCTGACGCTATCTCAGGTTCTCGACCAGGAGCTCGCCGAGATACCGTTGAGAACTATCTCAAGCGACTTGCTGATCTTGAGGGTATTGCCAACCGATTTGAGGGTGTTGATAAAGCATATGCGATTCAGGCAGGGCGCGAAATCCGTGTCTTTGTGACACCGGAAAATGTGTCCGACTATGAGGCTAAAAAAATCGCTCGCGACATAGCGCTCTCTATTGAAAAAGAATTGAAGTACCCTGGAGAGATAAAAATTAATGTTATTCGAGAAAGTAGAGTTATTGAATACGCCCGGTAGAGAAAAATCACTGTGTGCTAAGAAAAAGGCCTTTTTAGGTCTTTTTTGGTTATACACAAGACCACATTTTAGGGCTTGCTCCAAAAACCGCTCAACTGCTATACTTTAGGTACAGTTCTTTAGACATTTAGTAACCACGTTAATATTTATAGTGTTATGAACAAAGCACAACTCGCAGAGCGCGTACATGAAAAAGTTGGTGGAACAAAAGCCGACGCAGAACGCGCTGTAGAAGCAATGATCGACTCAATTACCAAATCACTCGTTAACGACGAGCAGGTTTCAATCGCAGGGCTTGGTATCTTTGAAGCAAAGATGCGCGCAGCTCGAACCGCACGAAACCCACGAACCGGTGAACCAATTGAAGTTCCCGCAATGCGTGTACCAAAATTCCGTGCCGCAAAAGCACTTAAGGACGCAGTAAAGGGAGTGTAAGTACCCTCTGCACACAACAAAAGACGCCTCCTTATAGGAGGCGTCTTTTGTTGTGTGCATTCGCCAACATTATTATCTTCTTACAAATAAAAGAGGTAAGCACCCTTTTGGAATACTTGCCTCGAATTCTAGAGCGCCATGACGAACGGGGGTGCGTCCGGATGCCTGCGCTGATGCCGACGTGCGTACTTCCTGTTTACTAATTCGCTTTGCTCACAAGAAAACAAAGTCGCAAATACTGTACACCTTGTGGTTATATATTTCGTACTTCGCGCTCACATCTAACTCACAAAGTCTTGCGAAATGCACCCCGGCATTTTTCACAACGACAATTCTTTCCAATGTAATCATTCCAGTATTCTTTGCCGTAGTTGTAGGTTAGCTCTTCGCCTACTGCTATTTTTCTCTTTGCATAAATACGCACACGATCGTTGTCTTCATCGACTTCCGCATAACAATTTGGTCGACATGAGTGATTCATATATCGAGCAGTATGTTTTCTATCTTTGCCATCTAAAATAAGATTCTTTTTTACTGTAAATAAATATCGTCCACCTCTCTTGTCTGCCTCGTCGTCCGTAAGTCGATCTCCCGTGTACTCAATAACAAAATCTCCTTTTACAAAAGGTGCTATTGCAAACAATCCAAGTCCCGCTGAGGACTTTTGTACTTTGTATCTGTTCATTGTTAGTAAAAAAATATCGTATGGGGAATCGGTCAGCTTCGCTCGATATTTTATTTTGTTTTATGTTCTACATACCTCACAGAAAAAGCACCCTCTCACACTCTTTTTTGTGCGGGCACCCACACCTTTTGTCCTATTGGAGGCTTTCAGCTATTCGTCGCTTAAGTTGGGCAAGTGCTCGTCCATCTTGCTTAAGAGATGCTTCTCGTTTACGTGCATCATTTTCCGTATGAAAAGCTTCATAGTAGCGTAACTCAAATGGAGCTCTACTTTTAGTAGACGCAACCATACCACTATTGTGTTCTGAAAGCCTCCGCCTCAAATCGGTTGTTGAGCCAACATATAACTGATTATCTTTCTTGCTTTTTAGGATGTAGAGATAGTACACGTATTCAATATACGATTTGAGGCAATAGGACAAAAGGTGTGGGTGCGGGATAGGGGAATCGAACTCCTATCTACTGCTTGGAAGGCAGTCATTCTACCATTAAACTAATCCCGCGAACACAGATAATAGTATCAAAAAAATATCCACTTCGCGAGTACAAATGCTATACTTATTTTATTATGGATATTGAAATACGACAGCTTCTTATAGGACTCATAGTGTCACTGCTTTTTGCCGGCGGGGCTGTAGCAAGCTCGTATATCCCAACGCGTGCTGTTTTTATAAAAGAACAGCAACCTGAAACATCTATCGCAGACACTGTAGACAAAGACCCTGCTGTTGTTGACTCTAACAAATCTGAAACACTTGATAAGAACACGACAGGACCAGAAACGTCGTCGACGGAAAACAAGATACCTGCTGTCACCAATGGAGTGGGTGACACCCCAACTCAATCACCCACACCAACACTTCCTCCCACCCAAACAAAAACACTTCCAACATCTGAGGAAACAATCACTGTAACACCGACGTCACTCTCTTCAGTAAATACGAATGCACGAGCTGCTCTTGTAAATATTCTTTGTATTTCTTCAACTCCGGGTATACAGTCAATCACTGGTAGCGGAGTTATTGTTGGCACTGACGGCGTGATACTTACAAATGCACACATTGCACAATACTTTTTACTTGAAGATTATCCAAGAGAAAACGCAAATGAGTGTGTTGTCAGGAATGGATCTCCTGCAACTGCGCGATATCGAGCAGACCTTATGTATATCTCGCCACGATGGGTTGCCGAAAACAGAGAATCAATCCGTGTTACAGTCCCAATGGGCACAGGAGAAAACGACTTTGCTTTTCTAACAATAAAAGAGACAACCACTGGCACTTCCCTCCCCACAACTTTTCCAGCTCTTCCGATTACAATAAACGAATCTGCTATTGAGGAGAATGAAACTGTCCTTATTGCAAGTTATCCAGCAGGATTCCTCGGCGGAACACTGATACTTTGAAACCTGAATCTTGTTTCGACAATCTCACGTATTGCGGAACTCTTTACATTTAAATCTGAAACACTTGATCTCTTTTCCACAGGAGGATCAATTGCAGCACAACAAGGATCATCAGGTGGTGCGATAGTTTCTGAAAAAGGTGCACTTATTGGCATTGCGGTTACTGCAACTCAAGAAGCAACAACAAGCGAACGAGACCTTCGCGCAATCACACTTGCACACATAGACCGGTCACTCGCAGAAGAAGGCAAGACAGGAATTGTCGCACTTGTTGGAAATGCAAAAAACGAAACGTCACTCTTTCAACAAACAGTTGCACCGACGTTGCAAAATATTCTTATTGCCGAATTACAAAAATAAGTCGCCTCATACGTGGCGACTTATTTTATGTAGCATTTTTTCTTTCTACTATTTTTTCACATACACAGTCCGCGTTGGATAAGCCATTCCAATTTTCTCTTTTTGGAATCGATCATGCACACCAAAATTTACAGCTTGTTGTGCATCCATAAAATCTTTGTACTCTGCAGAACCAACATAGTACGCAACCTCAAACGTAAGTGCCGAATCATCGAAAGTTGTAAAATGTGCCCTATCAAAACGCACCGAATCAATTTCGTTGATAACCTCTTCTACCATACTTGGAATCTTCTTGAGTACCTCCCTATCTGTCTCATACAAAACACCGAAGTGTAAAAGTGCTCGCCGTTCTTCAAGTCGCTTAAAATTTTGGATACGTGCCCCTGTTAATTCTGCATTAGACATCACAATTTCTTCTCCCTGCGGTGAGCGAATCCGAGTTGTCTTGATACCAATTTTTTCAACTGTTCCCATATGTTGTCCAACTTGAATGACATCACCAACAACAAATGGTTTGTCAAAATAGATTGCAAACGAACTAAAGAGATCAGCCAGAATATTCTGCACAGCAAGACCAATTGCAATACCACCAATTCCAAGACCAGCAATAAGCGAGGTGACTTCAATGCCAAAGTTTTGCAAAATGAAAATTACACCAAATATCCAAAGTGCTATTTTTGTCAGTGTAGCAATAACACGAAGCGGCATCTCGTCTTCCCCACCAACGCGCTGCATACTCCGTCGCATAACATATTCAATTACTACCTGTGCAACGCGAATACCTTGATACACAGTCCAGATGAGTAAGACGTACCCGACAGCATCAGTAAGAAACAATGGTAATTCCAGAACAGCAAGACCGAACCAGAGCGCAATCAGAAAATAGAGCGAGGGTTTAATCGCCTGCACCATTCTGATAAACGCGTCATCAATATCTGTTGCTGTCTTTTTTGCAAGAGTATGCAGATACGCAATTACCACTGCCTGAATAAACCAAAGCAATACATAGATAACAACAAATACCATAAGTGCTGTCATCCATGCTCCCAAGTCATTTCCAACATACACACTCTCCCACACTCCCCCAGTTAAGCCGATCATACTTTGGATAGATTCTAAAAACATATAGTTCAGAAGTAATTAATGAATACGGACACAGAATACCACAGCATGAACAGCGCTTCCATGCAGCATATTTGTTTATTAGATAAAAATGTGGTATAATATAAACAGGTGGACAACCCACTTGAGATGTCCTCTGTGTAATGTTTCAATGAAGATTAGATGGACTCGGAACAAGATAGGAGAGATTATGCCTGACCGCGACTGTGTTAAATTTGTGGTTGCGACGGTCGACGGTATCCCGAAAATTTTTTTTGGCGAATGGATGCATGGTAAACACTCACATCATCAACTCGCACAAAAACACAATCTTCGAGATGAAGATGATGTACGGAGCGGGTATGCTGACATGAGGAGGGGGCGCATCTTCCGAACACACCCAAATTCGTACCCATCGTACGACCCGCAAGTAGTTCGACAAGCACTCAAAGTCATTTTCCCAGAAACTGCTGAGGACTGGATTGTTGAATCACCCCTGGCATAGCATCCCGAAAGACCCCGACATTAGTGTCGGGGTCAAACTTTTTATAATTAACATTTATGCTTCTGGATATGTCCTGAGTTGGGGCGCCGAGAATCGTCTCGCTTTTTCTAATTCCCTACGGTCATAAGAACGCCAGACGCGGCTCACTGTGCCTTTGGCACATGCTCCGCCGTTCGATTCTGGACACAGGCAAAATGGTTTGCCTGTTCACCCCGCCAAAAACCGGGAGACCTCTTTTGTCGGGGCGCCGAGAATCGAACTCGGTCTACCTCTCCTGTCGGAGCCTCAGAAGCACACCAGTGCTTCTGGATGTGTTCTGTGTCGGGATGCCGAGAATCGAACTCGGTCTACCTGCTCCCAAAGCAGGCGTACTACCGGTATACTACATCCCGACACAGAACAAATCCCCAATCCAGGCGTACTACCGGTATACTACGCCCCGATTACGAGAGAAACTATAGCATGATTTTATTCTTTTCCATAGACGCGTAATTGCAAAAAAGCGCACTCCGTAGCACACTTATGGAGTGATTTCTCTCAAAATCCCCTACCACTCACAAATAAATATGTATGCCTGTGGGCCTGC
>CBDUNJ010000011.1:0-7753 GCA_965368565.1 uncultured bacterium | reverse complement strand
ATTGCAGGACTTGCAGATTCACTGCAAACAGCGCGTGATCTTGGTATAACAGCACTTACTGACATCTCTCGATACGGACTTACACTTGTACTTGGTGGTGGTGAAGTAACACCGTTAGATATGGCTGCTTCATATGCAACATTTGCAAACGAAGGTGTTAGAAATAAACCAACACCTATTCTTCGAGTTGAAGATAGGGATGGAAATGTTCTAGAAGAATACACACAAAAAAGTGTCCGAGTACTTGATAGAAACGTAGCACTCCAAATATCTGATATGCTCTCAGATAATACTGCCCGAACACCTGCTTTTGGTGCAAACTCACCATTACACTTCCCCGGTAAAGATGTTGCTGTAAAAACAGGTACCACTAATGATTATCGTGATGCATGGATTGTTGGTTACACACCAAATATTTCTGTTGCAGCATGGGCTGGTAACAATGATAACTCACCAATGGAGAAAAAAGTTGCAGGTTTTACTATCGCACCATTATGGAATGAGTTTATGAATGTTGCATTTCAACACTACACAGCAACACCATTTCCAACACCTACATACACTGATCCAAAAGAATTAAAACCAGTATTACGAGGTGTTTGGGAAGGTGGTGAAGTATTCACTATTGATACTGTTTCTGGAAAACTTGCAACCGAATATACACCGACTGAAACAATGTCTGAATTATTTGTTGGTGGTGTTCACTCAATACTTCACTGGGTTAATCCAAAAGATCCACGAGGAGAGCGACCTCAAACGCCTCAAGATAACTCTCAGTATGCATTATGGGAATACCCTGTTCGTCTATGGGCTTCACAAAATGGTTATGTGAATGACAATTACGAACAAGTACCTAAAGGATATGATGATATCCACACTGGAGTAACTATTCCTGTTTTTATCAGTAACCTTTCTCAAGTGTATGGACAAAATGACCGTATCACTATTACGATAAGTGGTGGTGGCGCACAACCGCTTACACGTGCTGATATATATCTAGACGGTAGATATATCGGAAAGACAGAGCGAGTACCTTTCCTGTTCAATTTTACGCCTTCTGAGGTTGATGTAGCTACCGGAATACACGAACTTCGTGTGGTTGGATTCGACACTATATATAATTCTGGAGAAAGTAGAGCTGAATTTAAAGTACAATAAAAATTCCTCAAGACATCGTCCTGAAGAATTTTTATCAACTCTCACTACGGCTTTGATACGACGTTAACGTATCTCTTTCACATTTTCTTTACCTACCATTTCTTGAGCCTTCTTTAATATCTCTTCTTTCTGTACAAAAAGTGCACTTTTTATTGTTGGATCTGATTGTATATACACAACACCTCGAACCACTGACACATCACTTCTATGTAGAGTGATACCAACAACCTCTTCAACACTGTGTAATACTGCTTTTTTTACAGCTGCATCAGGAGGTGTTATGTGTGCATATCTAGCAAGTAAATCTTGAATGTTTTGCATAGAATCTATCGATTCATCGGCATAACAAGATACGTAAATGAAGTATCTCCAACACCTCGGACAACTAGAGGTTTTCCGATTCCATTAAAACTAAGTGAGACACTGTCCCCCGGTATTGACTGAAGTGCATCGCTAATATATCGATGATTAAAATGGATAGCTACTGATTCACCAGAAAGAGCGGCGTCAACTGCTACTGTGTTTTCTCCAACATCAGCATTACTTGTTTGTATGGTCATACTCTTTTTTTGTGGATCAATGAAAAATTTAATTTGCTGATAGGTATTTGAAAAAATAGCGCCGAGTTTTAATGCTTCTATAAATTCTTGTTTTAACACAATGGCTTCAGTTGTAAAATCTTTTGGAATAAGTTGTGTATAGTCAGGAAAGGTACCATCAATAACACGAGAAGTGACATACACATCACCCCAAGAAAAAACAGCCTGATTATCATTGTAGGTAATAGTTACATCTTTTTGTACTCCATCAAGGTTTCGTATAAGCTCACCAACATTTTTCGTTGGTAATAAAAATGATTCAAAATCACCACTGTTTTTTGCAGACACCTTCTTCTCTGCTAAACGAAAAGAATCTGTTGCTGCAAACATTAATGAATCTGTATCTGCGTACACATACACACTTGAAAGCTCTGGTTTTATACTGGATGAAGCAGCGCTGTACCACACACTTTTAAGGCCTCGTACTAATACACTTGGTTCGAGTGTAAACGAAACACCTTCAGTCACCTTCGGTAATATTGGAAAATCCTCTGATGGATAGGTTTTAATAAGCGTTGTGTTATCTCCAAAAGAAACATTGATATTACCTGCATCTTCTCGTAACTCCACCTTTGCATCGTGTACATTTGATAGAAAGCTGTGTAATACATCACCCGGCACAGCAAGAACTCCTTCTTTCTTAATTATTGCAGGAACACGTATTTCGAGACCAATATCTAGATTAGTTGCACGAATAGTGAGTGTATCGCTACCTGCAACAAGAAGGACGCATCGTAATACAGGGAGAGAGAGGTTTTTACCAGTTATTTTTTCTGCGCGTGCTATCGCTTCAGTAAATTCTTTTGTGGATACTTGAATGTGCATAGTTTTTTTCGTTACCTACACAGAATACTCTATCCCGTGAATTTCTGATAGTTTTTTCTTATGTGTATGTATGGTCTGTGTATAGGGAATGTATATATAAAAAGAAATACTATTACTATTAGGGGTGTGGATATGGTGGAAAAGTTGATTACACATCTCTACAAAGGGATATTGTGAGTACTTGTTTTTATAACAAATTCTTTCTTGAAAAGGATGAAAGTGGGATTACTTAGAATAAAAGCAGATAGTAGTGTTTTTATACAACTACAATATGTAGGTTATTCTAGAGAAATCAACCGCTCCATACAGGTATTTTCCACAATATATCCCCAATATATCACCCGCACGATGGTGTGCGGGTGTAATAAAAAGTATATATATGTCCAAAATTTTCTAAAAAAGTGTTCGTATTTGTTGCACTTCCTGTTCTAGTGCGTGATCCGTTTCAAGCTCTTTTTTGATTTTTTCATATGAGTGAATAACTGTTGTATGGTCTCTCCCCCCTATTTTGTCACCAATGGTTGGATAGGCAATATTAAAATCTTCTCGCAATATATACATAATAAGTTGACGAGGCTTTACTACTTCTTTTTTCCGTGTTTTTTTGTAAATTGTTTCAGGTTCAATGTGATAAAATTCTGCAATTTTACGCACCACTTCTTCAATAGGAACAGATTTTTTTGGTTTAATACTATTCTTGAGAATGTCGCGAACTTCAGAAAGTGTGAGTTCACGTTTCTTCAATTGCATATGCATAATAATGGAATTAAGTGCACCTTCTAATTCTCGTATATTACCTTCAACAGTTCCTGCTATATGATCAATTACATTATTTTCAAAAGTAATACCATGTTGTGTTGATTTTGTTTGTAAAATAGCAATACGAGACTCTCTATCAGGTGCTGGTATATCAACAGTCATTCCGGCACTAAAGCGTGACTTTAAACGTTCTTCAAGGCCTGGTATGTAATTTGGGTGCTGATCAGAAGAAAAGACAATCTGTTTATTGTCATTATAGAGAGCATTGAAAATATGAAAAAGTTCTTCTTGAGTTTTTTCTTTATTTGAAATGAATTGAATATCATCCATTATTAACACATCATATTTTCGTAACTTACTTTTAAAAGCATCTATTTTATTTGTTTTAAGAGAGGTAATAAGATCCTGACTGAACTTTTCTGAGGTGATGTAATATACTTTTTTATTTTCGTCTTGTTTTTTTATTTCATTTCCTATTGCTTGAATAAGGTGTGTTTTTCCGTGTCCTGTTTTCCCATATATAAAAAGAGGGTTATATGCTTGTCCAGGTTTTTCAATAACAGCTTGAGCTGCAGCATGAGCAAGCTCATTAAAGCCACCAATAATAAAAGATTCAAATTGATAGCGTGGATTGAGGTTGTCTTCCTTACTCACATACAAATCACTTAAAGGAAGCATAGTTCCTATCTGATGTGCTTCTTGTGATGGTGAGTGACGATCTTCTTGTTTTGGAGGTTCTTTTGAAATAGTAAACGATACAGCTCTAATATCATTTGAAAGATCCCTTAGTATTTTAAGAATAAATAATTTATGTTTACTCGAGAGCCAATCACGGACAAATTGATTTGGTACACCAATGTATGCAGTACCGTCTTCAACTCGTAAGAGGTAAGCTTTTTTGAACCATGTAACAAAATTCGCCTTTGAAACAACTTCTTCTATTTTTTCAAGTGCGGAATTCCACAGTTCAAATGTATCAATAGTGTGTGAAGACATAATGTAGATATATACAGGACGTATTATAACGGTTATGAGGTCATACGAAACTTGTGGATGGTTGGTATATGTGTTAATACTGTGTGTATAGGATGTTGATAACATATTTGTTTTAAACAAATTAAGAGTTGCATTTTTTTCTGTAATAGGTACACTCTTCTCGTAATGGCAAAAGCACACACATTCCAACCAAAGAGACGAAAGCGAAAAAAGACACATGGTTTTCTTGTACGTAAACAAACACCAGGTGGTAAACAAACGCTTAAACGAAGGCGACAAAAAGGTCGCAAGCGACTTTCTGTATAAAAAAAGGTACACTATACACACCTACTTTCAATACATTCTAGAGAGTAGGTGTTTTAGTATGAAATAGACATATGGTTCCTAAAAAACAACGAGTAACAAGAGTATTATTCGACAAAGTCTTTAAGGAAGGAAAGATACATACAGCCAAGTATGTGTATGTACGAGCGCTAGTAGATGCAACACTCACACTTCCCCATTATGCAGTTGTTGTTCCAAAAAAGGTTCTCAAGGATGCTTCTAAAAGAAATACATTAAAACGAAAAGTATATGCAATTCTTAAAGAACAAAAACTTCCAGAAGGTATTTTTATCTTTTTCTTGAAAAAAGGTGCCGATACTGTATCCTTTGATGATGTAACAAAGGAAGTTAATGCACTTATCTATGATTTCTAACATTTTCAACACAATCGTTTACGAACCTCTATACAATGGAATCGTACTACTAATGGGTTTACTTCCTTGGGCTGACCTAGGTATTATTGTAATTCTTTTCACTATTATTGTTCGCTTTATCCTTTTTCCACTTTCAAAAAAAGCAGTACGTACTCAGCTTGCAATGAAGCAAATTCAGCCTGAATTAGATGCTTTAAAAAAAGAATATGCAGACGATAAACAGAAGCAAGCAGAAGAAATGATGGAATTGTATAAAACATACAAGATCAATCCTTTTTCGGGTATAGCACTACTATTCATTCAACTTCCTGTTATTTTCGGTCTGTACTTTATTTTTTTAAGAAGTGGTTTTCCTACAATACATACAGAAATATTATATTCATTTATATCGGCTCCTTCAGAAATCTCAGTTGTGTTTCTCGGACTTGTTACAATGACAGAAAAAAGTATTGTACTTGCTGTTTTAACTGGAATCACTCAATTTGTTCAATCACGTATTTCACTTCCTGAAAGAAAAGAAAAGAAGCCATTTGGTGAAAGAACATTTGGTGATGATTTGGGGCATAGTATGCAACTTCAAATGAGGTACGTATTCCCAATTATTATTGCCTTCATTTCATATTCCCTATCAGCGATGATTGCCCTCTACTGGATAACAAGTAATTTGTTTACAATCGCACAAGAGATTATTTTAAAAGAAAAATGGAAACGTGATGATGGAAAGATAACAAAAGATGATGTAGTAAAGGAAGCATAAACCAATACAAAACCACCGAATTCGGTGGTTTTGTATTGGCTCACAACTATATATTAAAAAACTTTATTATTCTTCTATTTTTAAAACAAAGGTAGCTTTATTTTTTCTGTCTTGGAGTAGAAGGTGTGTATCATCGGTGTTAACAGTGAGATTTTCAATATCAAGAGACACTCCTTCACTTTCTGGATCAAAAAGTATGGTACTTACGCCTGTTGTTGTATTAATTCTCCAGAGAGTATCGTTTGTCGTTGCACGTCCTTGGTACCACTCTTCTGGAAATGTTGTGTTAGAAACAGATTTTGGTACAGCACAATATGCGATATGTGGTGATTGAATACTCCATACACATTTATCAGGTAGTGTAGAAAGACCAAGAGAAACAGATGTTGCTTTTGCTACATTGTAAGAGAAGAGTGAGCTGTTTTGAGAATATAAAATAGTTGAAAAAGTACTATTTCCTAGCGATACAAGCCCTCGAGCAGGACCAAGCACTTTTGAAAAACTACCTCCAGTGTTACTAATACGATACGTGTATCCAAATATATCGTATGCAGGTTGTGTTGTTAAAAGAATTGTTCTGTCTGATGTCCATTGAGGAATAAGTTCAGTAAGAGGTGTGGTGAATATATTTTTTGTCGTTGCATTTTTAAATGTGTATAGAATACCAGTTGATCCGGTAGTATTTTCAGTGAGGTAAAACATTTCTTCTGAGTCAGGAGAAATTGTTAAGAAAGAAATAGTGTCTTCCAAGAAGGTGCCAATTAGTTCACCAACTACACCAGTATTCTCAGGTGTTTCTAACATCACTATAGTACCAAGAAATGTTTTTACCACATCACCAGAATCATCAATGTATCTAATAATTGTTGAGGAAGCAGTATTACCCCAAAGAACTTCTTGAATATGAGGAATTGTTGTATTTGTCAGACGTTGTACAGTAGGGTTTTCTAGAGAAGTTTCAAAAATATGACCAGTTTCTTTTTCTATAAAACGAATAGTGATATCTTCTCTGTCAGGAACAAAAGTTGCTCCCGCTGTTGGGTTTGTGTGTAGGAGGCGGAAACGTCCACCCCGCGAGATGAATGTATTTTCTCCAAAAAAAGGATTTTCTGTATTTGTCGTATCAACAGGACTTTCGTCTGTTGTAGTATTTCCAGAAGGAAAAAATGGAGAAGTGTTAGTTGACTCAAATGCATCTAATGGAGAATCATTTTCTGTAGTGAGAGCTTGAAAGACAAACCACCCTCCAATAAGAGCAAGGATTCCTAAGGCTATACTGATGAATATAATGGTTGTTTTTTTCATATATATACTCACGTATGTTAACACGTGCCACTGTGTCCTGTAATTCTACAAGTAACCCCAACACAACTATGCCAATGAGTACCCTCGTTTACATAATTTGTATTTCCAACTCTATAGAGAGTACCAATAGATGTTGAGTCCGAACATACTGCATTTTGAGTAATGTACGAATCAAGTGTTTGATTTTTCCATAGGTCGACAAAAGGTTCTCCTACGCCATGTGTCTGGTGCCCATCTTCTGTTCCACCAGTAACCGTAAGACTGCAAGCACAGTTTCTTTTTAATGCTTCAAGTGAAGAAAAGACATCTGATGGAAGACCAGCAACATTAGTACAATGTATATTTCTTCCAGGAGGACAAGGGTTGTTGATATCAATACCGGCTGCAGCAAGTTGATTTCGTGCAGCTTGCTCGGCTCCTGGTAGCTGTCCTGTGGGGCCACCACCGCTACTTTCTGAACCACCACCTCCGCTACCAAAACCAATATTCAACTTGAGAATATCAGGATTTATTTGTTGCAAAATAAGAACGGTTGCAAGGGCTAAAATAAGTCCTTGTAGTGCCATTGTCATTCGGTCACGAGCATCTGCTTTACTGGAAATAGCATCACTTGTCATATACTGAAAACCACCAATTACTAACTGGAGAATAGCGAG
>CBDUNJ010000010.1:0-7789 GCA_965368565.1 uncultured bacterium | reverse complement strand
ACCTGGTCGACAACAGACCGGTGGCGACCCTCAGAGACCTGATAGGCATACGTCGCTTCTCTGAAACGACTACAGAGTACGTGTTGTCCATATTCCGTTGCCGGGATCACAACATTTCTAACATGATGACTTCGTGAAGCTTCAACACCAAGAAGTTGTTCAAAGGGACTCAGAGAGAATTCGGGGTTGAGAACCGCTTTTCGAAATGCTTCCGCCGCCGGCGTTCCTCCGGGCTCACGAGTGAGCAACACGTCATGTGGGGAGAGTCTCCCATACTTCTGAATTTCAAAGAGGATTCGAGTCTTCCCTGTTCCTTCACCACCGCACAATACGATAAATTTTCCTCGCGCAATGTCATTTCCTTTTCCGATTGTTTTTGTTTACTTCTGACTCGCACATTACCGAAACCGTGCTTCATTTGCAAATGTATACAAAATCCGTAATGTAAGCATCAGACCCAGAACCTTACCAATTGAAAGGAGAAAGCAAATGTTGACTAGAGTCACTATTCCTGAAATGGATGCTGTCCTAGGACAAAAGTTCCCTGTACTGGATGATGGTTTCGTCTACGCTGTAGATTATATGGGAGGAGACGAATCTATCGTCCAGGCCGCCCGCGTCTCGTACGGCAAAGGCACCAAGAAAATGAGCGAAGACCGTGGGCTCATTCGTTATCTCATGCGACATAGACACACTACCCCATTCGAGATGTGCGATCTCAAGCTCCACGTCCGCGTACCTATGGACTGTTGGCGACAATGGATTCGCCACCGTACGGCGAGCGTGAACGAGTACAGTACTCGGTACTCCATAGCTATCGATGGCGCCCAGCAGACAGAGTCAGGCGAATGGCGTCTTCAGACCAAGGGTAATCGCCAAGGCAGTGACGGCTTCTTGGACGAAGCAAGCACGGGTCGCGAACTCACCGCGCGAGAAAGAACGCTCCACCGCGAAATGCGCGAAGTCTATAAGGAGCGCATCGATGCTGGCGTAGCACGTGAGCAGGCGCGTAAAGATCTTCCTCTCGCCACCTACACGGAGGCGTATTGGAAAATTAACTTACACAACCTACTTCACTTTCTCTCGCTCCGCATGGATTCTCATGCTCAGCAAGAGATTCGTGAATACGCAACCACCATCGGCGAAAAAATTGTCGCCAGGTGGGTACCACTTGTTTGGGAAGCGTTTCTAGACTATCGCATGAACGCACTCTACCTAACCGGAATCGAACGGAGCATCATTTCGGTGCTTCTTCTGGAAGGCCAGAACACCGCGCGAGCAGAAGTAGAATCGATTGCAAAAGCCGCCGGATGGCTTGAAATGTCCAAGAAAACTGGCAAGCTCAAGCGGAACCGTGAGCGAGTAGAGTGCGAAGAGAAGCTCTACAACCTCGGTCTCATGCTTCCATGGGAGCATGAGGGATGGGAGCCTCTCCAGTGACCAAAATCTACGTCGGTTGCGCAATTGCAGGTGCACCAAAAGTATTCGTTGATTCTGTAAAGGAATTCAAGCGAGATCTGGAGCAGTGGTATCACATCCTTCACTTCGTCGGCACCTGGGGTGTCGGCGAAGATTCGGAGGTCTTCAATCACGACACAGCGTGCGTAGAAGATTGCGATGTCATGCTTGCAATCTGTGACCATCCATCCACCGGTATGGGTATGGAGATCATGCTCGCACTAGAACGAAGCAAGCGAGTAATCGCTGTCGCACATCGGAGTACTCAGATATCCCGTATGGTGACAGGTATTCCATACGAGCACTTCTCCTTTCATCGCTACGATACATTCGCGGATATCCTCGACCTGTTACCGTAGCATATCGGCCATGCCGACACCCCCGACCGTCCTACGGTCGGGGGTTTTTGCCTCCACACCCATTATTATCTTGTTCTGCAAAAAAACAGAACGCGCAAAGCGCAAGAGAATAATAGTTGTGGAAGCTTGCTTTTATACAAATTCAAGTGCTAAGGTGCTATCAGACTGATCACAACCAAGGAGACAAGGTATGGCACTCTCAGATAGACGCATCCTGCAAAAAATGAAGGCAGGTAACATTGTTATCGAGCCCTTCGATAGAGACAATCTCAACACCTCAAGTTACGACGTGCGACTTGGCACGTACTTTTTTAGAGAGCAACGACTAGAGAGGTTTGATAGCGTCTTTGATCCCTGGAACAAAGACGACGTTGAACGAGTCTGGGGATCTCCACACGAGGCTGGTTTTGCTGAAGACGTTCTACCCTCGGGAAAATTAAACCAAGGTGGCATCGTGTCTGGTGACAGAGTCATTGTTATCAGCCCTGGAGAGACAATTCTCGCCAACACTGAAGAGTTTATCGGTGGAAGAAATACAGTCACCACTATGATGCAAGCGCGTTCTACCGTTGGACGGTGTTTCATTGAGGTATGCAAGTGCGCTGGCTGGGGTGACGTCGGATACGTCAACCGCTGGGCAATGGAAATCACAAACAATTCCAGACACTACGCGATTCCTCTGCGTAGTGGAATGCGTATCGCTCAGATTGTCTTCATCGAAACCGGTCCAATCATCGGTCCGGATTACAGCAGTGGTGGCAAGTATCAAAAAACTACCAGCATCGACGAACTTCGAGCCAACTGGGAGCCAACGATGATGCTCCCTCGCCTCTTCCAGGACAGAGAGTCAGCTAAACAGAGACAGCTGTTCACCTAGAGGCAAACCCCCCAACGCAGAGCGTTCGGGGGTTTTGTTTTTTATATTTTAGAAAAAGTGAATTATTTCACTTCAATGCCCATAGACCGCGCGGTGCCGGCAATAATCTTTACTGCTGCATCCATATCACTTGCATTAAGGTCTTCCATTTTTTCCTTAGCAATTTCCTCAAGCTGAGCACGAGTCACTGTTGCTACTTTCTTTGTGTTTGGTGTACCCGAACCTTTTGGAATCCCTGCACTTTTCTTCAAAAGTGCTGCTGCTGGAGACGACTTAATAATAAAGTCGAAACTGCGATCTTCATACACAGTCAATACCACAGAGACTGTCTCTCCCATCATTTCTTGTGTTTGTGCATTAAACTGGTTTACGAACTCACCAATGTTAATACCCAATCCACCAAGCGCAGGACCAAGGGGTGGAGCAGGCGTTGCCTTCCCTCCCATAATCTGCAACTTTGCTTTTCTCATTATCTTTTTTGCTGCCATAGTATCGTTATATTACCTATACTTTTTTAACTTGCAAGAAGTCCAACTCGACAGGAGTTTCTCGTCCAAACATAGAAACGAGCACCTTTGTCTTTCCACGCTCCTCATCAACCTCAGACACCTTGCCTTCAAACTCTTTAAACGGTCCATCAACAATGGAAACCATATCCCCCACAGAAAGATCGATAGTATGTTTTGGCGTCTCTCGATTCATTCGTGAGAACAATTCATCAATTTCTTTCTGTTCCATAGGGACAGGATGTACTCCTGAACCAACAAATCCTGTCACACGTGGCGTATTGCGAACAACATACCATGAGTCATCGTCTACAAGCATATCAACAAGTACATACCCTGGGTAAATCTTCTCACGTTCTTCAACGCGTTTACCGCGCTTCACTTTTATTTTCTTTTCTGTTGGTACAACTACTTTAAAAATCTTATCTTCCATACCCAATGACTCAACACGTTGTCGCAGATTGCGCGCAACAGCATCTTCGTATCCTGAATATGTATGAATTGCGTACCAATTACGCTCTCCTCCTATACGTTGTTTTGCCATAAAATAGTGAGTAGTTAATAAAAATAATTACGTAGAAAAACAATACTAGATAATGTACTGCAAGAGTGTTGTAAAAAGCCAGTCAAAAAAACCAAGGTATGCAGCGGTAAGAAGTGATACCACAATAACAACAGCGGTAAACACAAGTGTTTGACGTTGTGTTGGCCAGCTCACGTGTCGCATTTCGGCACGTGTATCTCTAATGTAAGTAATGAATCTTCCCATAGTGTTTGGTCTAAAAAAAGCCCCCTTGGGGCGGTCGTATATGTGGGTAGTATAGCTAAAGAAAAAACAGACGTCAAGCCCCCACACCTATCTTGTCGTTGTGTCTTTTTAAAAGCCTTGCCCCTTAAAAGCAATTACTCTCCTTTTGCAAAGAGTACCAAAAGCGGTGATGCTAAGAATATTGACGAATAGGTTCCTGCAATCACTCCTGCGATCAATGTAATAACAAAATTGTGAATGGTACCTCCTCCAAGAATAACTAACGTGAGAAGCACAACCAGTGTGGTAACTGACGTGTTAATAGATCGGGCATAGGTCTGATTCAAACTCTTTCCTACTGTGTCTTCAAATACTTCGTGTGTATGTGTTTCCCGATTCTTTAATACGTTTTCACGAACACGATCAAAGACAACGATAGTGTCATTAACTGAGTATCCAAGGATGGCTAAAAGCGCGGTAACAAACAGCGCATCTATTTCTGCACCATACATTGCACCAAGGAATGCAAACAAACCTACTGGCACAATAACATCGTGTGCGAGAGCAATAATAGCAATGAAACCATAGCGCCACGAAGAAACAGGCTTTGAAACTTTTCTGAATGCAAATGCAATGAATAAAACAATGATTAGTAAGATTGCGCCGATAGCCCAGTACGCTTTCTGTCGTAGCTCCTGACCAATAGTTGGTCCTACAAGAGCGAAACGCTCCTCTGTCATCTGACGCTCTCCATCAGCAGAAAGAGCCGCAAAAAGATCCCCTCGTTCACCTTCTTCAAGTGGTCGTAGACGTACGATATATCCACCATCACCAGACTCACGAACAGACGTCGCTCCAAAACCAGCTGTAGCTAATTCGTTTTGTAGTTCAGAAACAGAGGGCTGACCTTCTGTATACTGTACTTCAACAAGGGTTCCACCAGTAAAATCAATACCAAAAGTAAGTCCGTATACAAATACAGATACTAAAGAGAGCACAACAAAAAGTGCTGAGAGAGCGATAAATATTTTTTTGTGTTGTACTACAAACATATCAATATATTAAGCCCCAGAACCGAAGAGGAATCTACTCACGCTTCCAAACTCTTTTGGCATCACTGCCTTTAGTAACACTCGACTTACTGTGATTGCTGTAAGCATACTAATTATCACACCCACACCAAACACAAGAGCAAACCCTTCAATAAGTGATGAACCGAACCAAAAGAGAATAATTGCTGAAAGGATACTTGAGAGATTTCCATCTCGAATAGGAAGCCATGCTCGAGCAAAAGCCTCGTCAACAGCTTCGTCTGGTGATCGCTCTGCTTTCAATTCTTCTTTAAGACGCTCAAATATCAATACATTTGCATCTACCGCCATACCAATAGAGAGCACGAAGCCAGCAATACCTGCAGCTGTAAGCGTTACTGGAATAAACTTAAAGATTCCAAGCATTACTAATACATACATAGCTAGTGAAATAATAGACACCAGCCCTGGAAGTCTGTACCAGATAAGCAAAAAGAATGCCACGAGAGCAAGCCCCCATATACCCGCACGAACACCCGCCTCAAAAATAGCGTCGCCCAAGGCAGCTCCAATTGTCTGTGTGCCAACAAGCTCAATAGGCACGGGCAGTGCACCAAAACTTAAATTGCGAGAGAGATCACGAGCTTCTTCGGGAGTAAAACCTCCTGAAATAGTTGCTTGCCCACCAGCGATAACGCTTTGAATAATAGGTTCTGAAATAGGAACGCCGTCAAGAAAAATAGCAAGTGGTTGTCCAACATTTTCTCTCGTTATTTGTTCAAAAAGATTTGCACCTTCAGAGTTGAAAGAGACAACAACAATTGGCTCATTTGAAAGTCCAGCACCTGAGTTACCTGCACCTAGCTGTAGCTGTGAACCTTCAACAAAACGTCCGGTGAGTCCAGTGTCAGTATACAACGCATCAACATTTTGAATGAAACCTTCTTCATCAAGAATAGGCTCTACACCTGAACGAAGCTTAAACTCTAATAGTGGCGTCTGACCAATTTGACGCACCGCTTCATCGACATCACTTACACCTGGAAGTTCAACGATTAAACGCCAATCACGGTCACCTGTTGCAACAGCACTCCCTCGTTCAACTTGCACCAATGGTTCCGAAACACCAAAGAGATTCACTCGACGTTCAATAACATCACGAAGTGTTGCCATCGCATCCTCTGTCTCTGTTTCTGTAACACCCATTACATCAGCCTCGTAGGTTAAAAGCGTTCCACCAGAGAGATCCAAACCAAGCTGAAATGGTCGCGCGTCTGGACCAAAGACAAAAACCCCGACAGAGATGCCGAGAAGTAGGATGAATACTGCTCCAATTCGTGATTTCATAACAACATCAGAATAGCAGAAAAAATGGCTAAAGCAAAGGGTTACACAAGAAGGTTGAGACCTTCGTTTAGGTTGTAGCATGGTTCCCACATAAGTTCTTTTGTTGTTTTTTCTATATCTGCAACACTTCGCATCACATCTCCCTCTCGAGCTTTCTCATACTGTGGTTCGTCAGAAACAGCCAACAATTTCGCACAGGTTGAGACAAGTTCTCGTATACTTGTCTCAACACCCGTGCCAACATTATAGACCGCGCTTCCCTTTCCAAGCTCTAATGCTTTCACATTTGCAGACACCACATCATAAACAGAGACAAAATCTCGTGTAACAGAACCGTCACCATAAATAGTAAACGGTCTTTTGTGTACAAATGCTTCAAGACACTTTGATATAACACCACTGTATGGGGATGAAGGGTCCTGACGTTCACCAAAAACGTTAAAATACCGAAGACCTACAATGACTACCCCGTACTTTTCTGCGTAATCCATAGCATCATACTCATTACTACATTTATGAAGTGCGTAGGGTGACTTTGGCTCAACAGGCATACTCTCTTTTTTGGGGAGTGCTACACTATCGCCGTACACAGCAGCAGAAGACGCATACACAATATGCGTTGCACCCGCACGACATGCGCTTTCAAATACATTCCGTGTACCCAATACATTCACCCTATATGACACGAGCGGGTCATCAATAGTCTTTGGTACTGAAGCGATAGCAGCCTGATGTACAACCATATCTATTTCTTTACAAGCTTCTCTCAAAAGGTGTGTATCACAAATATCTCCCTCAACAAAAGTGTACTTGCCTTCAATGTTTTGTAGATTTTCATAAGCACCGGTACTAAGGTTGTCGTATACAATGACCTCATCTCCGCGCTCTACCAATGCTTCAACAATGTGTGAGCCAATAAAGCCAGCACCACCAGTTACCAGTATTTTTTGTTTCTTTTTCATTGTTTATATCTAGAACGTAATTATGAGCCCAAAGTAACACAGCTCTACTGGAAATATAAAACTCATTAATTTACTCAAGCAGAAAAACTAGGTGCGTCGCTGTTCTCGGAGAATAACAACATTCTCAAACAACTTTGCAACCGTGATAGGGCCAACCCCCCCGGGGACTGGTGTATAGAGCGATGCTTTTTGGTAACAATCAGGATGGATATCGCCTTTGAGCACCCCGCCGTCACTTGATGTGCCCGCATCGATCAAAACCACTTGGTCTTTAATCATATCAGCGGTAATAAAGTGCGGCGCACCAACACCAGAAATAATAATATCAGCTTTTTTTGTTAACGCGCTCAAATCTTCTGTATGTTCATCCGCACTCATTGGATCTACACCTTCCTCCTTAAGCCATTTGGTGACTGGTGCGCCAACCAAGCGCCCCTGTCCCACAACAAGAATTTTTTTATTTTTATATACAACAGTATTTCGCTCCAGCACCTCTGGTAC
>CBDUNJ010000009.1:0-9788 GCA_965368565.1 uncultured bacterium | reverse complement strand
CTTATCTTTGCTACACTACTCACATGCATAATAAACCTAAACTTCTTGTCATCCTTGGGCCGACAGCAACAGGAAAAAGCAACCTGGCTGTTTCTGTTGCCAAAAAATGGAATGGTGAAATTATTTCTGCCGATTCACGACAGATATACAAAGGTCTTGATGTCGGCAGTGGCAAAATCACTAAAGAAGAAATGAGAAGTGTTCCCCATCACCTACTGGATGTGGTTGATCCAGAAGATTCTTTTTCAGTTATTAATTTCAAAGAACAAGCGACTACTGCAATCAACAACATTATCGCTCGTGGCAAATTGCCCATCATAGCTGGAGGCACTGGAATGTACATAAGTGGTATCATCGATGATACTACTTTCCCTACAGTCCCAGACAATGAGAAATTACGAGAAGCACTTTCTAAAAAAACAACTGAAGAACTTTTTGTCATACTTCAAGAAAAAGATCCTGAAAGAGCAAGTACTATCGAACGTGACAACCCACGGCGCCTTATTCGCGCACTTGAGATTGTTGAACATCTTGGCAAAGTACCAAAGCAAGACATCACTCCCCCGTCTGACTATGCAAAAAGTCCGTATGACATGCTTCAAATTGGCCTTTCTGTTCCTAAAGAACAGCTCAAGAAAAACATTCACGCTCGTACAATAGCTCGCATGGAAAAAGGCTTTGTGGAGGAAGTTGCCGAACTGATAGAAGGTGGAATCACACTGGAACGAATGCGCGAGTTTGGATTGGGCTATCGTTGTATTTCCGAAATACTTGCAAAAACAAGCAACCAGGAAGATACATCTTGTAGTATTTTGCAAAATTCCAAAATAACATCCGAGGAAATAAAAAAAATGAGTGAGTGTATAGAAAATAGTGAGTGGCGTTATGCAAAACGTCAGATGACCTGGTTCAAACGTGACTCTCGTATTGAATGGTTTGCCCCTGAAGAAAAAGAAAGAATCTTTAAGAGAATCGTAAGTTTTATGGTATAAAGTGTCTTGGTAGGAAAATATCAATACTATATTCTCTCCCAAAGCGGAAGGGTGGCAGAGTGGTCGAATGCGCATCCTTGGAAAGGATGTGTTCCTTTACAGGAACCGCGGGTTCGAATCCCGCCCCTTCCGCTTTGGGCGAGAAAATAGCAGAAATAAAAACCAGTATACCTAGGGTGTGCTGGTTTTTATTTGACTTAAATTACATATTAAAAATCATTCTTTGCTTTACTTCTCTCTCCTATTAAGCTAGTGTGACACGTAGACTAGCACACAACAAAGAGGTATCACACCCATGCTCTATGAAGAGTGGAAACAGCTTAGTGAAAGGGATCAACACATTATCAGCGACATTTTTGAGCTTCTCAAAGAACACGGAATTACCCCTCTTGAAACAGCGGTGAGGCTCTGCTCAGCAGAACATGTCTGTGAAGCTCTTAGCTGGTATGATGGCATCAATCGACCTCAATTAAAGTCGAGACTGTATGTACCACTAACCCAAAGCAGTTTTGATGAACTTGTGATTGAGTGTGCGTGGATACTCCACGCACACAATGTTCCAGATACCCACAGTGGCATTGGTCAACTCTGGTTACAAATTGCTGAGGTTATCAAAACAATGGGTATGTATGTGCCTGAATCTTGGCATCCATTCCAGAATAAATCATGGGCAGAGTATCCTCGCTGGATACAGCTTGCTGAGATCACAGGCACTCCATACGAAATCGCTTGCGCCCACGCAGTCACGCGCTAACCGTATACACCCCGACAATCTTTGAATCATCGGGGTGTATTTTTATTTCAAAAGTGTATCTAAAAAATTATTTTGAAATTCTCTCCGAATACGCGCGCCAACCAAGGTACTCAAGGGTTGCAAGTAATACAATCAAGATGACAAGCACAATCACCTTTTCACCTGTCTGCTCAGGGGCAAAAAAGAATGCTGGCAGAAAACCCACAACTCCAACAACCACATCTATAATTCTATTTTCAATTGATTCACCAATATTCACAATAACTTCAAAAATCTCCCAGAGAACCATCAATGCGATTGCAGTAAATAAGAGTATCCCTGTTGAATAGTTCAGAAGTGATGCAATAAGACCCATAACAGAACCTGAAATAAGATGCACAAAGGCCCACAAATCCAACAACCTTCCTTCGTCCCATGTGTGTGAAATAAGTGATTTTTTAGTCATATGTTATACAAGCTCACTATGTGCAACAACGGTATCCTTGCCTCGTTTTGTCTTTGCTTCATACATAGCCTGGTCTGCATAGCCAATCAACTCATCAAGATCATCAGCATCTGAATCAGAAAGTGCGGCAACCCCCAGACTTGCAGTAATTTTCCAATCAGCATCTTTAGAGAGCTTCACTTTTTTTGTAATAGCTTTTCGAATGGCTTCTGCTTTCTCCACCGCCGTTGCTTCGTCTGCATTAAGAAGCACTGCAACAAACTCTTCCCCACCAAAACGTGCCACAGCGTCCGTCTCACGTATCTGATCTGATAATGTGTCGGCAACAGCTTTAAGAACAAGATCGCCCTCATCATGCCCATGGGTATCATTCACTTTTTTAAAGTTGTCAGCGTCAACAAAAATCACAGCAAACCCACTAAGCACTGAGGACCGACGCTCTTCACCGGTGTTCTTTTTTGCATATAATGCATCATTAAAAAGCGCTTTGTACTTATCATAAAAACCACGACGGTTAAGCACTTTTGTTAATTCATCTTTAAACACCAAACCCTTAAGGTCTTCTATCTCTTTCTGAAGCACCTGTACCTCTTCGTCATTTGGATCAAGTTCGCCTTCTCCAAAAAGATAGTGTTCCTCGTGTATAACCTGTACTACCCTATCATCAATCCCAGAATCTCTAACAAGACCAGTCGTTGAATCACGAACAATAAGCTCTTTTAATATAGCGACCTGCTTTTTTATTTTTTCTAATGTTGTTTTTTTATTGTCTGACATACTATATCATTCGTTAGTGATAGTCTGTGACTCTCCGCGCAATACTTGAATACGCTCGCTCACTGGTGAATGTATCATCCCAGTAGTAGAAGTTCGATGACTCGCTTCACTACAGGACAAGATTCTGCAAAAATAGATCATTACTCCATTCCGCGTAATACTTGTATTCTTTCGCTCGCTGGTGGGTGAGTCATAAACATTTTAGCAAAGAAACCAGCCTTTTTCCCTTTCTGGGTATCCCCAAATGGATTCGCAATAAAGAGGTGTGCGGTCGCATTACTTGCCTTGTGCATCTTACCACTATGCGCACTTATTTTCTCAAGTGCCGATGCTAACCCTTCAGGATATCTTGTCAACAATGCACCTGAGGCATCTGCAAGAAATTCACGCTTCCGTGAGACAGCCAAACGAATGACAGTCGCAGCCAATGGCGCCAAGATGGCAAACAAAACACCAACAAGTACCACAATACCCCCCGCTTTGGAATCTCTGTCTCGTCCTCCATACAGTGAAATTCTAAAAAAGAAATCAGAAAGGAGTGCAACGAGACCTGCTAAAACAACCACTACAGTAGAAAGTAAGATGTCCCTGTTTCCAATATGAGAAAGCTCGTGAGCAATCACGCCATCTAATTCATTCCTGTCTAAAAGAGCCAAAAGTCCCGTCGTCACAGCAACAGCGGCATGTTCTGGATCACGACCTGTTGCGTATGCATTTGGAACATCTTCCTGCATCACATAGAGTTTTGGCATTGGCAACCCAGCGGTGATTGAAAGATTTTCAACACTATTCCATAACTCACGATGTGATTCTCTGCTTACTGGTTTTGCTCCAGTTAGTTTGATAACAATAGTGTCAGACCACCAGTAACTTGCGATATTTGTAACAACACTTATCACGACAGCAATCATCAAAATTTCTGGTGCATCGTATACAGCACTAAAGGTCCAGCCCAATCCAATAATCAAGAGCAAAAACACGGTCATTAACAACCATGTTTTTCGGACATTACTATCCTGATGAGTATAGAGAGTTGCCATACCAAAAAGAACTAGAAGCTGACCTTCACTGGCTCCTTTGCGGCCTCATCTTCAAGCTCGAAGAATTCTCGCACATTAAACTTGAACATACCTGCAATAATATTGCCCGGGAATGACTGAATTGCTGTATTAAGGTCGCGCACGTTACCGTTGTAAAATCGGCGTGCTGCCTGAATCTTATTTTCAGTATCTGATAATTCACGCTGTAGTTCTAAAAAGTTCTGATTCGCTTTCAAGTCAGGGTAATTTTCAGAAAGTGCAAAAAGAGACTTTAGCGCACCGGAAAGCATATTCTCTGCTTGTGCCTGCGCCTCTGCTCCCTGTGCATTCATAGCTTGTGAGCGAGCTTCGGTTACCTTCTCAAACGTACCTGCCTCGTGTTTTGCATACCCTTTCACGGTATCAACAAGATTTGGAATGAGATCATACCGACGCTTTAACTGAACATCAATATCAGACCACGCTTCATCAGTCCGATTAACTTTTTTTATAAAACCATTATACGCAGCAATTGCCCATAAAAGAGCAAGCACAAGAATAGCAAGAAGAATATAAAGAAACGGCATATGAGATAGAGATTAAATAATAACAGACTTAGTATAGCAATTGTGTGAGTAAAAATATAGTGGCCTACACACTTGTGGTGTAGGCCATCTTGATGATTATCCCCAGAAACTGGTTACAAAAAGTATTGCAAACACTGAGAAACTCATTAAAGAACCAGAAAGCAGTCCGAAGGCCGTAGGGTGTGTTCCTATAAGAGACCACCTCTTAGTTAGGAAGGCACAAAAAACATTACAGACAGCAGTAACCATTGAGACAAGTGCTGCCAACCCAGGGTTTGGAAAACCACTAAGGTACGCAAGTGTCGCAATGATACAAGCACACAAGGCTCCAAAAAGAAAATGACACCCATCTCTTGAATCCAAAACCAACATTTCCTTTTTCATTAATGCTCCTAAAGTACAGAGTAGTGAAATGGTATCACCAAAAAAGTACACAGACGACTACCTCTTTTGAGACATCTAATGCAACCTTACACAAAATCACCACCAGAATCAATCTGATGGTGTATTTGTGCACAGAGCCCAGGTGTTCTTACATCATTCCCATTCCACCAGCTTGATCAGTACTATTGTTAGCATCCTTCTGTTCATCTGGGTCATCTGCAACAATTGCTTCTGTTGTAAGCAAGAGAGCTGTTGCTGATGCTGCATTTTGAACAGCGCTTCGTGTCACCTTAACTGGATCAATAATACCCGCTTTAAGCATATCAGTAACAATCGCATCGTTAAGTGCATCGTACCCTGACAATGCACCACCTTCTTTTACCTTCTCTACAATAACAGAACCGTCCCCTTTGCCTGCATTCTTCGCAATCTGCTTAAGCGGCATCTCAAGTGCTGATACTAAGATACGATAGCCAACAGCGCTTTCTTTCTCTGCATCAGTGAAGTTTTTAGCGGCCAATTTTGCAGCAATCTTTACAAGTGCTGAGCCGCCTCCAGGAACAACACCTTCCTCAATCGCAGCCTTTGTTGCATTTACTGCATCTTCAATCTTGAGCTTCAAATATTTCATTTCTGTCTCAGTTGCTGCGCCAACTCTAATAACTGCAACACCTCCAGAGAGTTTTGCAATACGTTCTTCTATTTTTTCTTTATCAAACTTTGATTCACTCTTGCTCAATTGTGTCTTGAGTTGCGCTATGCGCTGTTCAATCTCTTTTTTTGCTCCCTTACCACCCACGATAACTGTACTGTCCTTTGATGCCACAACCTTACGTGCCTTACCAAGCATAGCTATCTCAGCGTTCTCAAGCTTCGTGCCTGTCTTTTCTGAAATCACCTCTGCGCCAACGGTTACAGCAATATCTTCAAGCTGCGATGCCTTTCTATCACCAAAACCAGGAGCTTTAATCCCAAGAACATTAAAGCCTCCCCGCAATTTATTCACCACAAACGTTGCTAATGCTTCTCCTTCAATATCATCAGCAATAATAACCACATCCTTTTTCCCTGTTTGTGCCAATTTTTCTAAAAGTGGAATAATATCTTTTACTGATGCAATTTTTTGATCAGTAATCAATACCGGCACATCCTTCATTGCCGCCTCCATCCGCTCACCGTCTGTCACCATATACGGTGATACATATCCCTTATCAATCTCTAGGCCTTCTACCACTTCTGATTCAACGCCAAATGACTGTGACTCTTCAACGGTTACAACTCCATCTTTACCCACTTTCTCAATAGTGTGTGCAATAATTTTTCCAATTTCTTCAGATTCAGCAGAAATAGTTGCCACCTGCTTAATTTCTTCCTTATTCTTGATCGGCTTAGCAAGTGTATGAAGCGCACGCACTGCATCTTCTGCAGCTGCTTCAATACCAAGACGAACTGCCATAGAATTCACCCCCATTGTAGTGTGACGCATACCTTCACGAGCAATTGCTTGCGTCAAAATCGTTGCTGTTGTGGTACCGTCGCCGGCGACATCATTTGTCTTTGTTGCAACCTCTTTCACAATGGATGCCCCCATATTCTCAAAACGATCCTTGAGCTCTATCTCTTTGGCGATAGAAACACCATCATTTGTAATAGTTGGACCACCGTATCCTTTATCAAGAGCAACATTACGCCCACGTGGACCAAGTGTTACCTTCACCGCATCTGCAACTGTATCAATACCGCGCTTCAATGCTTCTCGTGCTTTTTGATCAAATAAAATCTTTTTTGCCATAACTGATTTTTCTTAATGAGTTGATAAACGAATTTAGAAATAATCATCACCGAGCACTCAATTCAGCAAATAGTGTTCTGGTACTCTTTGCTGTCCCTGAGAATTGCGGTGCTTGGTAACGTTATACCTTAATGCTTTCGTAAATAATAAATGTCTACTTTATGATTGCAAGAATGCCACTTTCTTTCAAGATAATGTACTCACTACCTTCAATAACAACCTCGTCATATCCGTATTTTGAGAAAACAATGCGATCACCTTTTTTAACGACAGGCTTCACGAGCGTTCCGTTTTCGTAGGCACCATCACCAACTGCAATTACCACTCCTTGTTCAGGCTTATCCTTATCTACAGTTTCAGGAATAATGATGCCTGACGCTGTCTTTGTTCCCAATTCTTCTTCAGACAATGGGCGCACTAACACCCTATCTCGGAGTGGCAGTATTGCCACTTTGCTTTTCTTTACCATAGAAAATTATATTAAACCCTTCTAATAGCTCGCGTGCAAAGCACACAAATGATGTACCCATTGTACGAGAAAATAGCAAGAAATCAAGTTTTGAAAACTCTTTTATCTTGACTCAACATCTCTCCTAATCTTCCACCCATTCCCATGCTTCAGTAGTCCTAGATAGGATTGCGAAGTTGCCTCATCTGGCTCGCTCTGTAATGTATTGAATAACCGTCGCTTGGTTGTCGTCCGCAGTGTCTGATGATCGGGAAAGTGAGTCCAGCCCAAGAAGTCTACGCCACTGGCGACAGTGCTGATAGATACTTTGTTCGGGTGGAGTGTCAGTTTGAGTTTGCTGGTGAGAAAGGTGTTGATGTCCGGCAAGAGTGTGAGTAGGTACTCTCTGTCGTGATGTAAGAGCACAAAGTCATCAGCGTAGCGGATGTAGTGTTGCGCTTTCAGTTTGTGCTCCACAAACTGATCAAATTCATTCATATAAATGTTCACGAGTAGTTGCGAGGTGAGATTCCCGAGGGGCAATCCTTTGCCTGCTCTGGTCCAAAAACTCTCAACAACCTGACTCAAAAGCCAGAGAATCCTCTCGTATTCAATTCTCTTTTCAAGAATTGTAAACAGTATTTTGTGGTCAATAGAGGCAAAGAACTTTTTGATATCACATTTCAACACCCATGTGGTTCGTGTGTAATTATTTGATACTTTCCGTGCGTAGCGACTAAACTGAGCCATTGCCTTATGCATACCTTTGTTTTTTCGGGAAGCATACGAATCGTGAATGAAGGTAGTGTTGAAGTGTGGGTACAGATGTCGGTGCAGTGCATGGTGAAGTAAGCGGTCGCGCACTGATGCTTTGTGGATGTCACGGCGCTTTGGATCAGTGACAGTGAAGTGTTGGTAGGAACCGTGGGTGTAGATATGAGTGGTGAGGTCACGGTGTAGAGCAAGGATATTCATAGCAAGATTGAGCTCAAAATCCTCTACATCTTTCTTTCCACTTTTCCCTTTTAGAAACTCTTTCCATGCAGAAAGCAGATTTTCAACCGAAATCACTTCTTCATAGATAATCTTAATTTTCTTCATTGTTCTATTATTAAACCATAAAAACAACCATTATGACGCCCCCCCGCATCTTTTCCACAACAAAAGCTCGTCACAGTGATCCTCAAGCTAAAGGACGCCTATGGAATGTGGCAAACATACTTGGTCAACTTTCCAAAGCAAAATCGCTATACACTCGGGACAAAAATTGATCAGGTGTTTCTCACTACAATAGAGTATTGTTTTCTCGCCAGTTACGCCCCGAAAGAAGCAAAAATCCCTCTCTTAGATAGAGCAATTTCCAGAGTAGACCTGTTAAAACTTCTGCTACAGCTCGCGTGGGAAATACGAGCATTAGATACCAATAAGTACGCACATCTTAGTGAGCTTCTAGCAGAGATAGGAAGAATGCTCGGGGGTTGGAAAAAGGGTGTTCAATCAAAAACTTCCGCCTCATAAAAAAGCGGAAGAAACACTGAAGTTGCGGAGAAGGCTCGGTTGCCCGCATTCCACCGGTTGTCATCCAGCCGATTGGCATTGACGTTCCACTCGCGGTTGTCGGCGTTCCAGTTGACGTTGACCGCGAAAACCTCACCTGCGTACGTGATTTGAACCATCCGTTACACTGTCTGTTGAGCTTTTGACTCTCTGGACTGAATCGTATGTGGGACATCGAAAGTCCTCCAGTTCAAACCACCAACTGCTACTGTTTTTTAATGAGAATGGTTCTGTGCTTACGCTTGTAGAAGCCGTAGCCTGCACAATTCCGAAACACAGAGCATCCAAACCCTCTGCCCAAGCCGTGACCGGAGCAATACAAGGAATTCTTTTTGATGATACCAAAAAGAATTCCTTTAGGAAACTATATACAAATGAAAAGGCCCCTCGGTCCCGATGGCATCTGCCAAAGGGTCCAAGGGACCAAGTACCCAAGGGCACAGAGCTAACGCCTAGGCGTCAGCAGTTGCGGAGAAGGCCCGGCTGCCCGCAAACCACCGGCTGCCATCCAGCCGATAGGCATGGACGCGCCACTCGCGGTAGTCGGCGTGCCAGAGGACGCGGACCGCGAAAACCTCACCTGCCGACCCACGAACATAGAAGATGTTCGCGTAGCCGTTGGCGAGAAGATCGCCCTCCTCGCCACTCCACTGGGCATCCAGCATCTGTGCCAGGGTGGCGCAGAACTCGCTGGCGTTGGTGAAGACGTGCCCTTCGCCGAGCTCTGCCTGAATCTCGGCGTCGGTCATGTTGCGAGGAAGATTATACTCCCTCAGCTTCACGTTCGGCGCAGTCGCTGGTGCGGCGACCGAAAGGATCTGCTTGGTGAACCCTTCCCAGACGTAAAGTCCGGGGCGGGTTCGAAAGTACTCGGCGGGGTTGAAAAGCTTGCCCGCCAAGACCTCCACGAACGCGGCAACTCCGCGCTCGAGATCCTCCCTCCCATTCTTGGTGATGAGAGCGTGGATTCGCTCGTCATCCCACCCTCCGACCGTTCGGAGGGTCTCGATGAGCAGAATGGCGAATTGCATCA
>CBDUNJ010000008.1:0-10020 GCA_965368565.1 uncultured bacterium | reverse complement strand
GCTTTCAACACCGGATGCGATCACGCAATCCATAAAGCCGGACATGACAGCCTGTGCCGCAAAGTGCAGCGCCTGCTGCGAAGAACCGCATTGACGGTCAACAGATGTTGCGGGAACACTTTCAGGTCCAGCAGCAATTTCAATCTGGAGCTCAGAGTCAAATCTACCACCAATACGAAGAGACCTTTTGGCACAGCAACCATCAGATGCATTCGGTCCTGTATTCTATGAATCTGCAATTAGAACAGAAGCATTCCTTGACCCTGATCCAGGAGGAACCACAAATATTTTTGCTCAAATGATATCAGATGTCACTTCAGGTAGATCGCTTGTATCTCAAGCGTTACTTGATGCAAACGAACAGTTACAACGTCTACTTGATCAGTAACAATCTGGACAACTATGTATGCAAAAAACAAAATGATTTAATGTTTGTATTTTTTGATGTTTGCTTTTCTAATTCTATCGATATATCGATAGAATTAGAAATGATTAAGTAATAAGTGGTCATCAATATAAAAACCGACACTGTGCAGTGTCGGTTTTTATATACGTCTCTATACAAATTAGAGAGTGATAAGTGCTGCAATTGAATCTCCAGCACGGAGTTTCATAATCCGGACACCTTGTGTTGCCCGAGAAAGCAATGAAATTTCTTGGATCTCTACCCGAATCACCTGACTCTTCTTTGAGATGGCAACCATTTCACCTTCTTTACCCTGAACAACGCGAGAGGCAATCATATCTCCTGTCTTTTTGCTTACATTTGCCGTCTTAATACCAGAACCTCCACGTTTTTGTGTTTTATATTCATCAAGCGAAGTTCGCTTTCCGTATCCATTCTCCATAATAACAAGAAGTTCTGGATCCTGACTATCCTTCTGTATGATGTTTGCTCCAACAACCACATCTCCCTTACTGAGCTTGATGCCAATTACGCCAGCAGCCGTACGTCCCATTTGTCGCACATCAGATTCTTTAAACCGAATGGATTGTCCTTTTCGGCTTGTAAGCACAACCTCATCTCCCTTTTTTACAAAACGAGCGGTAATAAGACGGTCGTCACCAGAAAGCTTGATGGCAATAAGACCACTCCGACGTACATCATAAAAACTTTCAGCTTTTACTTTCTTTGTCATACCATGCTCAGTGACCATAAAGAGCGAGTCTGCTTCTTTCTTAATATCCTTACCCATTGCACGAATAGAGGTAACCACCTCATCATCAGCAAGCTGGATAAAGTTCATAATTGATTTTCCTTTTGTTGCACGCCGTCCTTCTGGAATTTCATACGCTTTCAACTGATACACCTTACCTTTGTCAGTAAAGAAGAAAAGGTCTGCATGTGTTGATGTCGTCAAAAAAGTAGTTACAAAATCCTCCTCCTTGGTGTTGAGATCAACAACACCAACGCCTCCTCTTTTTTGTTTTTTATATTCATTAGGGTTTGTTCGCTTAACATACCCCCCAGACGTAAAGACAATGACTGTTTCTTCATCAGGGACAAGATCTTCTGTGCTAATGTTTTTTACCCCACCCGCAACAACCTTTGTTCGACGATCATCACCATACTTATCTTTAATAGCAATGAGCTCATCTTTAATAACTTCCAATATTTTCTTTGGACTTTTCAAGAGCGCCTTCAGTTCTGCAATAAATTTTTGTATTTCCTTAAGCTCATCCTCAATCTTTTTACGTTCAAGACCAGCAAGTTTTTGAAGACGCATTTCAAGAATGGCGGTTGCCTGACGCTCAGAAAACTTGAATGTCTTCATCAAATTGGTGTGGGCTTCAGGTGCATCTTTTGACTTCTTGATGAGTGCGATAATTTTATCAATATGATCAAGTGCCTTCTTTAAACCCAGCAAGATATGCTCTCTATCTTCTGCTTTTCGTAAATCATATTGAGTTCGTCGGCGAACAACTTCATTTCTATGTTTTACAAACGCAGAGAGAATATCCTTGAGTGACATTGTCTGGGGTACACCATCAGAAAGCGCGACCATATTGAAGTGAAACTTTTCTTCTAACTGAGTCATCTTGTAGAGATGATTCAATACCTTTTGTGGATACGCACCACTCTTTAGTTCAATAACAATACGGATATCTTTTGTAGATTCGTCACGGATATCCTTAATGCCGTCTATCTTTTTATTACGAACAAGATCAGCTATTTTTTCCAAAAGCGTTGCCTTATTTACCTGATATGGAATAGAGGTAACAATGATGCTGAAAGCACCTTTTTTATCTTCAATGATTTCTGCTTCACCACGAGTGACAACGCCTCCCTTACCATTTGCATAGGCATGGGCAATAGCTTCTTTATCATAAATAATACCACCCAAAGGATAGTCTGGACCCTTGATATGCTCAAGAAGAGTCTCTGTTGTAGCTTCTGGTTCTTCAATGAGGCGCACGGTTGCGTCCACCACCTCCGAAAGGTTGTGTGGCGGCACCTTTGTGGCCATACCAACAGCAATTCCAAGCGTTCCATTGAGAAGTAAGTTTGGCACAGATGAGGGGAGTACAATTGGCTCATTTCGTGTGCCGTCATAGTTGGGGCGCCACTCAACAGTGTCCTTTTCCAAATCACTCAAAAGCTCTGCGGACATCTTTGACATCTTTGCCTCAGTGTACCGCATAGCCGCAGGATTATCCCCGTCAATAGATCCGAAGTTACCCTGACCAATGACCAATGGGTATCTATATGAAAAGTCTTGCGACATAATTGCCATTGCGTCATAAATCGCTGAGTCACCGTGTGGGTGAAATTTTCCCATAACGTCACCAATGATTGCTGCTGACTTTCTAAATCGTCCTCCTGCAGAAAGATTCATCTGTTGCATAGTATACAAAATTCTGCGATGTACTGGCTTCAAACCATCCCGTACATCCGGAAGAGCACGTCCTGTAATGACCGACATAGCGTAGTCTAAATACGACTCGCGCATTTCTTCGGTAATGCCACGAGAAACAACCCGAGCTGCAACAACAGCCTGATCCGCACCTTCTTTTTCTGAACCTTTTTTCTTCTTATCAGCCATATTCTAGAGTATTCCTACTTCATCATTTTAGCACAAATATGGCTCTAATGCACAGTGCATAACATACAACGTAAAATCTTTGACGCACAAAACAAACATTGACAAAGTGTTTAAAAAAACATATAGTTTACATAGACGAACAACCCTGGGAGATCTCTATGCAGAAGCAGTACCTGAGTATTCGTACCACAGTCACCCTTGCAGTAGGTCTCGGGTTTCTGATGTACTTATGCACCACAGTTCCTGGTGCAATTGTATTCGGAATCTTTATCGGCATCAATGCTATAATCGGAGACTTGCTTGGAATCAATTTCCTGATAGTATTTCTCGCTGCCTTTCTTGAAATGTATCTGGTTTTCCTTCTCCTTGTGTGGTGGAGGCACGCCAGAATAAAGATGTCCCCTCCCGCACCGAGATAAACTATGTCGTGGAGACATAGCAAGAGCCGCAATTCTGCGGCCTTTTATTTTTCCCCTAACCCCAACATTCGATGTTGGGGTTGTAAGAAAGAAAAGTGTGGTGTAATTATATCTACACTCCCTCTATCGGCACGAACAATTCTTATTGCCCGTCAAAAAACACCTTAAAATCATCCACGCCACTTTGCACACTTTCAACCACCGCAGCAAGAGGTTTCTTATCTTCTGTGCTGTTTGAATCTTTCACAAGCGTACCTTCTGAGATACGTGCACTAAATGAAGTAACCCACACAATTGCTATAAGTAACGTGATTCCAAAAGAAACACCTACTGCATATCGCTTACGAACGTGCATAGGTTTTTCATGCAATTTTTGTACTGTGCTCCACATAGTAATTTAACTCCTATATTTTAAATAAAAACTCTGTTAGGCTGGCTTCACCACAAGTATATCACCTTCTCGCCCTTCAACATCCTTTGGTTTAAGAGTGAGCTTGTCTACAGGTTTCTCTTCTGACTCCCCTTCTTCTTTGAGAAAATTCTTCAATGCATCCTTCGTGCCAACACTTCCATAATGCATAGGAATAATGACCTTTGCTTCAAGCTGTACACCAAGCTTGTGTGCCTCCATTGGATTCAAAACACCCGCATCTCCAATGGGGACAAAAAGAATATCAATTTCATCTACAGCTTCTTTTACTTGTTGCGGTAATTCTGGAGAAGAGAGGGCCCCTAAAAAACAGAGGCGCATACCTTCTAGAGTAACAAAGTACACTGTATTGATACCTTTTTCTCCTGCATATTCAGATTCAGTCGCAATCCCCTTGATAAATACATCTTGCACTTCATATTCTCCTGGTCCTTGAATGACAAAAGGATCCTTGTCACCACGTGCAACAACATCAGCACCATTCATATCAGGATGATTCAAAGAAATGAGCACAATGTCTGCGCCAAAATTAGGACCTTTATATTTTGATTCTTTAGCAATTGGATTAAATGCAAGAACAGTATCTCCAAATTGAACCTTGAAAAACTCAACTGTGTGGTAAGTGATGACCATATACTTCTAGTATACCAGAAATAAATCCTGTAGGAAATTAGCACCTGTATTACGGTAAATATCGTCTCCTATTTACGATATGTTCATCAAATGTTTCTGCATAATGCGTCACACCGTTCATATCTGCCAAATAAAATAAATACTCTGATTCGGTTGGCGTTACGGCGGCAAGGAGTGAGTCTAGACCTGGATTTGCTATAGCCCCTGGCGGTAACCCTTTATGTACATACGTATTGTATGGTGATTCATTTTTTAAATCTTCCAAAGTAACCTCAAAAGTATTTTTCCCAATAATATAAGGGAACACTGCGTCCACCTGCAATGCCATATCTATTGCAATGCGATTCCACAATACACCTGCAATCATTTGCTTTGTCTCAAGTTGACGGGCCTCTTTTTCAAGAAGCGACGCCATAACAACAATACTATGCAGCGGTTGCCCGAATGCGTCTATTTCCTCTTGTACTAAGGCTACATTCTTTTCAAAATTACGCTCAAGTGCAGCGATGACGATATCTGCTGTCGCATTCGGTAAGAAAAAATAAGTATCTGGAAATAAATATCCCTCCTTTGGCTCTGCTTTTTCAATAAATTCTTCAGCATTAAAGAGACCGTCTAGTGACCGCTCAAACAAAAGCGCCATATCACGAACAGTGCTTCCTTCTGGAATAACCACCCTCTGTGGAGTAAGACCATACTCACCAATAATAAGACGCCCCGCAATGTGCCAAGGACCCTGCGGAAACTCAAAAAAATAATCTCCCGCTTTTACATTGCTCGTACCGAATCGAAGAAACAGTGCCATATCTATTGCCCTGTGGGAAGTAACAACACCCGCTTCTTCAAGTAAAAAAGCGATCTCTCTACTTGATGCCCCCTCGGGGATATGCACGAGATGGTGTTCCGGAAAATCCCATACTTCATTTGTGATAAAAGTGAGAAAAACAAAACCACTTAAGGCACCTACAAGGGATACCCACCACAACCATCCTTTTTCTTTGATGTACTTTTCTATACGTGCGGAATGTATCTGTTCAAACAGTATATCAAACATAGAAAATTCTATTACTCTCCAATAGGCAATCCAATAGGCGGCTCTGCTTTTCTAGATTCAATACGACGAAATGTTGGCGTTTGTGCAACCCCGCCAGGCAAGTGATACATCGTTGCAATCTCTTCCGTATTAAGAACAAAGTGCTTTTGTTTATAAGGAGGATGGAACCAGCTCCGACGACGAAATGCATCAAAAAGAAGTCGTTTTTTTGTTCGGACGCGCATACCTCGAAAATCCTGCCAAGGGTATGATACGCCTGTTGTATTTGAAGGCTTAAATCCATTCAAATCATTTGAGCTATACTGCTTCACAGAACCAATAACTCCACCAATCCGAGATGGACTAAACACATCTTTTTGAGCAAGATATATTCCTCTAATGCCAACATCAAAGGGCACCTTTGATACACTACGCTCAAGTGCTGCAATAACATCTTTTTTACGGGGTGTTACGTTCTGAAGAGACGGCTTTGCATCTTCAACACCTTCAGGAACAGCATCCTTAATAATTTTTTTAATTTCCTCTTTTGCATCATCTGCCCACGCATCTGTCTTTTCAAACCACGCACCTTTCTTAGGATCTTCTTTTTTATGCGCGCGTAACAGTATCTGCAACCATACCTGTTCACCTTTATCCAATGAGCCGAGAAACTCTAATGTTGGAGTCATTGGATCTATTTTAAATTCTTCTTTTGGATCTTTGTCTAACCCATAATCAACATACGTTTTAATTGGATACGGATCAGCTTTTGTCAACTTAAATTCACACCCCCACAGCTTCCACTCACCATCTCCCTCATAGTGCATCATACGAGTATAATCAGACACTTCGTGTACTTCTACATCTGGATACTGAGCATACAGTGCAGATTCAAAACCCTTCTGAGAACCTTTTAGCATTCTCACAAAAAAATGAACACGTCCCTCTATAGAAACAAGTTCAAGCGAGTGCCATGGCCGTACACCACCTTTCCAATATTTCTCAATAAGATTTGCTTCACCAAATGTTTGGTGTAATTCCTGAATCACCAGTTCCATAGCTGCTGGTGATTTATTGATTTCTTTTGGAAGACGGATCTCAAGCATCACCCACTTCATATTGGCAATAAAATCTGAGCGAATGTAGTACACCCACATACGCCAAAATAGCAATACGAGTGCAACAGGAAGCCAAAAAGGTGATGCGAGCACAATAAACTCAATCGCTTCAAAAAGAATATTTATAACTGTTAGAGGAAGTGATGACATACGTATAGTAGTATACAGTGTAATGATACAAGGAAAGAGCCCCTTTATGCAACGCATAAGGGGGCTCTTTCCTTGTATATGGCAAGATTTTCTCTTACTGAGCAATCAATTTATAACGACCATCGGGCATCTTCACAAAGTGATCAGAATCTTGAAGATTCACCATAATAGTGTTCCCTTTTACATATCGCTCTTTGAGAACTTTTTCTATAATCTCATCACGATCAAGTGGGCCGTGCTTATCAAGAATTTCTTTAATGACATCTTTTACAACTCCTGTCATATAGCCCCACTCAGAAAGTGCATAAAGTCCTCTTCCTACAAGTACAAAACGGTCATCCTTAATCAGCTCATTGTGTGTTGTTGCAATATGAGCACGTTTTTCAAAAAATTCAGAAATACGTTCTGCAACCTCACGAAAGTGCATAGGTGATCCATGCTGACGGATAATTAAATATGCGTGATCCTTAATACCTTTTGGTGTCACACTTGCTGACTCTTTCTTTCCCCATTCACCAAGTGGATTCCGACCAATTTTTTTTGAAATACCAAGCCATCGTCTCAAAATTTCTTTATCACGGTAGTGCTCTGAAGCATCCTGTATCTCCGCAAGAAATAGATTAATCATATCCGACTCGGGAACCAAATCATCATCATTCAAGTTTTTGTAGAGGTTTTTAAGAGCATCTTTCACTTTATCTGCCCACACCCTATCAACATACCAGCGATGCGCAAAATCTGAATTTTCTTTTTCTTTTATAAAAGCATTTCCTAACACCAAAAGAAAGTGAATATGATTTTGAGTGTTTTCATCTTTTGCAAGGACCTGTAGCAATTCCTCTTCAGAAACAATAGCGCCCATATCAGAAATAATTGTCTCAAGTTCGTTAAAAGCAACACTCTCTTTTTCATAAACATCTGAGCGACGGATAGCATCAAGTGCATAGTTTTCAATCTGGCGAACACGCTCTCGTGTAATACCATAAATCTGACCAATGGCCTCAAGTGTCATAGACTCTGCGTCTGATCCGAGACCATACCTCTTGATAAGCACGTCCTCTGCACGATCTGCGAGTGTGCTTAACAGGCGTTTTGTCACCTGTTTTGGTTTAAACGAGAGAGAGATTTTTTTCTTTGTGTTAGTTTTTGACTTTGCCATAATGCTACAAACTTATAGTAATAATGGTTTTTAAATACTCAATAAAAAGTGCTGTGTCATACACCTATAGTAGCACTTACATATCATAACGTCAAGCCTTTCTGATAGCCCATACAAACTATGTTCTGACAACAATATTAAGTAACTTCCCGGGTATGTAAATTCTCTTTACCACCTCATTGTCACCAATCCATTTCTGGACCTTTTCTTCCTCTAAAGCCTGCTGTATGACATCCTCCTCTGTCGCCCCCGATGCTATAGAAAACACGTGTCTGACCTTTCCATTTATCTGCACCGCAATATCTATTGTTTCAGCAACAAGTGCCGCAGGATCATATGTTGGCCATACCGTTGTGTGCACAGACCCATCCTGTTCACAAAGACTCCATAGCTCTTCTGCCATATGTGGTGCATAGGGAGCAAGCAATTGTACAAAACACAACCACTGTTCCTTGGTCACTCCGTGTTCTTTTACTGCATTACTAAACACCATAAGTGCACTCACGCCAGTATTTATTTTTTTAGTTTCGAGCGCATTAGTAACTGTCTTAATTGTGGTGTGCATTATGTAATCTGGAATACCGGAATCACTCCACTCCCCTTTTTCTCCAATCATATATACACGCTCTAAGAAACGTCGAACACCCACAATACTATCTGGATTCCAAGGATATGAACCAACCTCATTGTAGGGGCCAATAAAGGAAAGATACATACGCACAGTGTCTGCTCCTAATTTCTCCACTACAGCGTCTGGATCAATTACATTCCCTTTTGATTTACTCATCTTATTGCCGTCAGGACCAAGGATAAGTCCACGATTAAGACGTTCTTTGTATGGCTCCGCATCAGTGACCAACCCCATATCAAAAAGTGCTTTGTGAAAGAAGCGTGAGTATAAGAGGTGTACAGTTGTGTGTTCTGCACCACCTGAATAAAAATCAACTGGCATCCATGCTTTCTGTGCTTCTTCAGAGGCAAAGACCTCTGTATTCTTTGGATCAATATACCGAAGAAAGTACCACGAAGAATCGATAAACACATCGAGTGTGTCAGTCTCACGCTTAGCGTCAGCACCACACTTTGGACACGCCACATTCACCCACTCCTCCGCCTTTGCGAGTGGTGATTTGCCATCACCTGTTGGCAAATAGTCATCTATTTCGGGCAATACAACTGGCAAATCACTCTCGGGTACTGGTACTGCTCCACACTTTTCACAATGGATAATTGGGATAGGACAACCCCAATAGCGCTGTCGTGACACAAGCCAGTCACGAAGACGATATGTTGTTTTTTCTTCACCAAAATCGGTTGTCATTTTCTTTCGCGCTTCTTCGCTTGAAAGCCCGTCATACTTTCCTGAATTGATAAGGGTCCCTTCACCCACATATACCTCACCATCTTGTGACTCAATAACTGACACAACAGGAAGGTCAAACTTTTGTGCAAATTCATTATCGCGCTCATCATGAGCGGGCACTGCCATAATTGCTCCTGTGCCATAGGAACCAAGTACGTAGTCAGCGACCCAAACAGGAATCGCTTCACCAGTTGCTGGGTTTAAAGCAGTAATACCCTCAAGCACCACACCTGTCTTTTCTTTATTTTCTTGTCGTTCGCGCTCTGTTTTTTTATGTGCCTGTTTAACATAGCTCTCTACTTCCTCTTTATTTTGAATCTCTCCAGCTAGTAGCGGATGTTCTGGAGCAAGCACCAAATACGTCGCACCACAAAGCGTATCTGGTCGGGTTGTGAACACTTTTACCACTTCTTCGTTTTCAGATTTTGAATTTCTGATTTCGAATTTTATTTCTGCCCCTTCGCTTTTTCCAATCCATTGTCGTTGACTCTCTTTAATCGGTTCTGGCCAATCGAGAGCATCTAAATCATCCAAAAGACGATCTGCATACTCGGTAATATTAAGATTCCACTGAAGCATCTCTCTCTGCTCTACCTCTGTGTCACAACGCTCACAATGACCAGCAACAACTTGCTCATTTGCAAGCACTGTCTTGCATGACGGACACCAAT
>CBDUNJ010000007.1:0-10614 GCA_965368565.1 uncultured bacterium | reverse complement strand
GTTTATTTCTGCAACCTGTTAACTCAACGAATCATATCCATATCTTGTCTGCGAGGACGATTTTTATAGGCATATCCCACTGATTCGCCGTTTACACCCCACCGAAACCCACCGCACAAAAAACCTCCACGATCTTCACAGACAGAAAGCACAGAATCGTATCCTTCAGAAAATTTTTCAATGGCAGCATCAATATCTTCAGACATTGTAAAAGGAGATGTACATTGCAAAAAAACGAGCACATCAAAGTCAACGTTTTCAGCAAAATGCAGTAACGCGGACTCACTTGAAGCCTCATCTGAAGCAAGCTCCGACGGTCTCTCTATCACCGTAGCACCATACTTCTTACTTACCATCGCAACATCTTCGCAATCTGTTGAAACATAGACTTCTTCAATACGTGTAGCATTTTGTGCCGCCTTAATCGTGTACGCAATAAGCGGCTTACCACTTAACTCTTTAATGTTTTTCCCTGGTATTCCCTTGCTTCCTCCTCGTGCTAGAATAAGAGCCACTATCTTTTTGTTGATATTCTTTTTCATTGACTGTCTTTTACCACATTATTCAAAATCCTCTCCAGTAAAGCGACAAGTCGTTCTGTAGATTTTCCATCCAGAGTGTGCGCGTACAGATGAATCAACATACTTCTTTCTTCTTTGTTAAAGTCTGGGTCTGTCAAGAAGGCATTAATATGTTGGACAAGATTTTCTTCATTCTGAGCAACAGTCACCAGATTGGACTGCAAAAACTTCTCAAAGTGGGTACATTTTCCAAATTTCTCTATACAATCGTCCAATCCCTGCTGTGGCTCAAAACCCCAAACAATAACTGGTTTATCAAATACCGTCCCGTCAATCGCAATCGTAGACACCACTGTCAGCACAATAGAACTATGAAGCAAAGAGTTGATGAGTCGCTGTTCATCTAAAACAGATATTTCGCTCTCTTTTTTCCTACCAGTAAGATTGGTGCCGGGAAAATCTATTATAAAATCGTCACTCTGTTCTATAGACTGAACTGAGGAAGTATCTCCCGGAGGAAATCGCACCAAAAACTGTACCGGCTCTATAAAACTTCCCTTTTGAAGCTGCCTGTGTAACACCTCGAGCAATTCGTCATCGTGGGCATATAATGTTTTTCCTGCAGGAGCGAAAAGAATATATTTCTTTCGAGGATCAAGTCCCATCTCATAGCAAAAATCTTCTCTGGATAGATGCTCTAGATTTTTTAGAGAGTCATAATGTGGTACCCCCACTATCTCTATCTTGTTTTGTGAAATCCCATGGATAGTGACCATCTCATCCCTCAACACCTGATTTTGAACAATAAGATAATCAGGCTCTACCATCAAAACACCTTTCGTTGTCGGATTGTCCCAAGAACGCACCATTCCCACAGTGGCTTTGCCATACATCTGGGCCTCGTGCAGAAGAAGCCTGTCTGCTCTATCAAAAACATCTGTTGAAAAAATGAGAGCGGGCTCATACTTTTTAAAGAGATTATCAAAAATAGTTGTGTGGAGATAGTTGGTGGTTATGAATCGAAGCAGTTGATGACATAATCTACACCATCCAAAGAAAAAGAAGATTATGTGCGCTAGGTAGTAACGAACATACCGCCCTTCAGACTTTAGATCATCAATCACATGATTCCTCACACCAATTAAGCTAATGGAAAGTAAGTACAAAAAATCCTCAAAGGGTTTTTTTCTAAAATGAATCCCTTCTACCACAACATCGCTCTCTTTGTATATCTCATCAAAATATTCCTTCTTTTTCTGAGGAACCAAAAGAACCACTCGAAGAGACTTATTCTGCAATAGTGGAAGTAGTGGCGTCACTATATTTCGTGAAATTAGTGAATGGAAACTGCTGATAAAAATTGTTTTTTTCATAGCTCTTTTTGAGTCACCTTAGCAAACTGTATCGTTAGTACACCGTCTTTCTTCTTAAAGACGTCCTGTTCTGGTAGTACAGAAACAACATATTTCTCTCTGTCAATTGCATCCACAACGGACTTCGCACCAACATCTTCTCTATCAGGATAATAATCATCAAACAACACTACTGTATCTTTATGCATACACTTTGCTACACACTCCCAGTCATTTTTAATTGTCTCAACCGCATGACCGCCGTCAATAAACACAAAATCCATTTGGGGAAGATCAGAAACAACTCGCGGAAGCACCTCGAGAGTATTCCCTGCAAATAGAGTCACCTCAGCACCTGCCTTTACGAGACGCTCCTCTACTTTCTTTTTCGTTGGAGGTATTTTGGATAGCTCTTCTACCAAAAGAGACTCACTCATCTCTTCAAAAAGATCGAGGCCGAAGTATTTAATAGGTTTTGAGGAATGCTTCTGCGCTCGCTGTATCATCTCGCGGCCACGCAAACCATTCCATACCCCAATCTCCATAATGGTACTGGGGCGCACCCGATCTATCTCCTCAAACAAATACCGATACCGCTGTGGTGGGCGACGTGCTGGAAAAAACCAATAGTAGAATGGCTTCACTATTTCTTTTATTGTATGCGTGATGTTATTCATACAAAGAAAAAAGTGTTCGGGTCATATTCTCAACAGTGTTCTTTTTTGCCCACTCAATACAATCAGTAGCTGCTATATCCTTCTCATCTAAAACTCTGTGGAGCTTCTCAGCAATTATTTCTGGATCATACGGATCAACAAGAAACCCAGTGACGCCGTCTACTATAGCATCAATCGCACCAGATTCCACTGAACCAATCGTCGGCACCCTATACATATTTGCTTCAAGGTACACCAAGCCAAATCCCTCAAACATACCCTTTACTACAATTGACGTCATAAGAAAAACGTCTGCCTGAGCATAACACATATGGAGTTCTTTTTCTGATACCTGTCCAGCAAAAGTCACGCACTCTTCTAAATTATGTTCTTGTATGTACGCTTTAAGTTTTTGATAATACCTGTCCTCATACGTATAGGTTCCCACAATCGTATAGTGAATATTAGTGCCATACATCTTTCTATACATAGCTACTCCCTGAAGTGCTTGAAGCACTCCTTTTCGTTCCTTCACAGCACCAACAAAAAGAACATTATTCTTTGTGCTCTTTTTTTGAATACCACCTTGTGGGGTAAAAAAGATTCCCGGAAGTACCACGCTAACTTTCTTTTCTATAGCAGGCATCCATTTAAGCAGTTGATTCTTGGTAAATGAGCTCACCACAATTACAGTATCCACCTTTTGGTAATATGCATACGTTAGCCATTCACTTATTTTCTTTAGAAAAAACCCTTTTACGCGTAATGGAATATACACAAAAGTGCCATAGGTAGAGAGAACAATACGTGCATCGTGTGTGCGCAAAAAAGGAAGTGTTGCCGCATACGGCTCTGCCATAATATGAATGACGTCCGGCCTGTATTGGGCAATAATATTGTTCAACCTTAACGCTGTTCGAGCAATAACATAGATGTTTGTCCAATACCGATAGGTTGATTCAAGAATAGTATGCTCGCGTGTTATAGGCGCAAATGATTTTTCTGCAACCACACAAACCGTTTCAAATCCTCGATGATTCGCCGCACTAACAACATTGTGACCATATCGCCCATATCCATCTGTTTGATTCAGATGTGTTGTAATATAGAGTACTTTTTTCATAGTTTATTTGCTTCACAAATACGTTCTGCTCGCGTATTCCAACTATAGACACTCACCGCTTCTCGCGCACGAGAAGCAAGAAACGTTGCTTGTTCCACATTAGACAGCATACCACCAATACGGTTTGCAAGATCTTCGGGGTCACCAGGATGAAAAAATGCGGCCATCTCTTCATTCAGTATCTCTCTCAGAGAGGGAAGGTCGCTGGCAATGATTGGTCGCTTAACTGCCATATATTCAAATAGTTTGAGTGGTGATGTATACAAATTTGAAATCTTTTTTTCGACAGTGTTTGGTAACACAAGCACATCAGCTGCTTTAAGATACTGCGGAATGTTCTCGTATCGTTGGTGACCGAGAATGTGCACGTTGTCTTGACTATATCGCTCAGAAAAAACTTTGACATCTTCCTTCGTCCCACCAACAAATACAAAAAGAGCACTGGGAATGTATTGAGCCGCCCTCGCTAACACATCAGCACCCTTCCAGGAATACAAGTGCCCTGTGTACATTACAATCTGCCGATCTCTAGGAAGTCCAGTAGCCCGACGTGCCTCATCTTGAGAAAGAGATATGTCAAACATTTGAAGCGCAACACCGTCTGGCGCAACAATTATTGTATCACCAGACACACCCATATCCACCAAAGCTTCTTTAAGTGCTTTTGTAATAACCACAACCGTGTTCACCCTCTGCACCACAAAAGAAAAAAAAATGTTATTTCTAATATCATGAATTTCACAACATACTCGCTTTCCAAGTATCGAAAGTAGCACCACTAAAAGCGTATCACGTGTATATATAAGACCTTTCTCTCGCCAGTACAGAAAAAACACCGTCATAGCAAAGGTCACGGCGTGCACAAGAAAACCAAGGGGGCCAAAGCGCACCACATCAAGCGACCACACCTTTCTCACCTTGAAATTCTGCTTAACACCATAAAAGCCGTATGGAGACTCAGTGATGGTATTCAACCGCGATGGCACAACAAGCTCAACTTCGTGACCTTGATCAGCAAACGCTTCGCACATACGCGCTATTTGTATGCCGTGCGCCTTTTCTGTTGGAAACCGTATGTCGGCTATATATACTATTCTGCTCATACACTACGATAATACACCATAAGGGGCCACGACGTCGCTGTGACAAACACCTTAAGCCACAGTGGCATCTCTCGTTCCCAGCGTGTGTCAAACACCACATCTTGATGAATTTGAAATCTCATTCTATTGCCACCAAACTGGTGTTGGTCCCTCATCTCCAAAGACACCATGCCGTTCTCGTAGTCTAAATCCGTTTTTTGGAGAATCTTTCTCAAGGCGTTTTCGGGATTAGTTGCCAAATCTTTATATCGAAGCGTTACCCACTCTGCACTCGAACGACGTTTTATTATTTCTATTTTCAAATTGAAGAGCATCCATTTGAATAAAAAAGGGAGTACCCGTCGATACTTCCGCACGTATGACCATGTCACCGCCCGCGAATCTCGTATTAAATGTATACAGAGAGGACGGGTAGTAGATCGCCGAGACAAGAGCTCAATGCGATGAGTATTCTTTGATGAATCCACCAACATTTCGGCCCCAGAATGTCTGAGAACCTGTACAAAAAAACCACTATGCTCACGAGCATATGCATTTGCCACAATCGGTTCTCTGGTAGAAACAGAAAAATAGGAATCAACACCTCGAATAAAATCCCATTTAGTCCTGCCAATGTGCATAGGTACTGTTGGTACATGCACATCCTTCCAGAACGAACAGGTACTCCGTTTACTACCACAGGTGCACATATGTCCAGCACGCGCATTGATATGGGCAACTTCTCCCATACCAAATATTTTTGAGTGTTCACTCAATAACACATCCAACAATGTGGAACCGGAGTGCCCAACACTCGCTATGTATGCAATTCTCATACTACTATATCTTTAAATACTTCATACATAATATCTCTATTCTCTTCAGGGTAGTGCTTCTGGAGCTCTACGCAAAGTAAAATAGTGTGGTACAACAGGTCTGCATATTCTCTAGAAGTTCCTGCTTCCCTGATGAGTATCTGTGCCGGATACTCTCGCCATTCATCTATCGTTTTCACTCGATACAGTGTAAGTAAAAAATAGACTGCGTCAAAGAGCCACAATGGTTTTCTGTTAGCACGCTCCCAATCAATCAAAAAGAGGACGCCATCATCTCGAAGTAACATATTCACGCGCCCAAGATCACTATGGCTAAATGCGGAGATAAGATCCTGTGATGTGGACGCCAAAAATGACAGGGATTTATTTATTACGGCACTTTCTATTAATGGAATTTTCTTTCGTACAACCTCAATCATATGGGACGTGGAAATACAGTGACGTGACTTTGGAATGCTGGCAATGCCCCGAATAACCTCTCGAACCCGATCCTTCGCATTTTTTCTTGACAATACACGACCAGAAACCACCTCCTCTGCATACACATAGTGTTCTCCTATGTACCCATCAGAATAAACACGTGGCACAGAAATACCTGTAAGATGTGTTGCCGCACGAACCTGCGCCTCTTTTTCTTTTTTGAGTCGCTCATTATAGTCAGCCGAACGAACTATTTTTACAATACAGATCGGCTTCTGCTTATGGACCACAAGAAACAACACCTTCGTATGCGGACCGGCAATACGTTGACAAAACTTACTTATTGAAAGGCCCGATCCTGAACCCACGTCTGGAAAAGAAACATTCGTCTTTGACTGTTCTATGATGTATGTTCGTAGTTGTTCTATCATTTTCTTAGGATGCAATAATAGCCACCAAAAAAGAACCGGGCTAAACTGGTACACATCCTGCTCTGTGCAAACCATGAAACGATACTGCCAAGTGGTGTATCTGGCGCCATCATTTTCACAAGGAACTGTGTTGCGGTCGTATCTCCATACGGAATAATAAACCAGGGCATCTTCACGCTAGGATAGACTGCGTACCACTCAAGTGAACCTCTGTACCCTATTTTACGAAGCGCGCGCGTATATGTTTGTTTGAAAAAAATACCTCTTCGTGGAAATCCAATACACAACACGCCCTCAGATTTGAGTATGCGAAATGCCATCGCCGCATCATCCAATGTACCGCTCTCTAAAAAGACACCTCCAACTGAATCCTTAGTCTTGAGTGATGAAAGCGATTCGCAAACGACGGTGCAACGCAAATTATTTTTGATATCCTCACGCTCGCGACAAAAATTGATATGTTCCAGAGAAGTATCTATGGCGATACATTTCTTCACCTTTGACAAAAGCGCATTCAAATGAGCGCCGTAGGCACACTCTGCGTAAACCAAAGTACCCTCTATATCATCTGGCATATACTGTATGATGTCACCTCTCAAAAAACTCTGTAGTTCGTCCTCGGGAACACAGGTTCTTGTTTCTTTTTGTATAAAAAACCGCTTGCTCGCCCGAGGGTGTAGTGTCCCATATCGTGTTGCGGAAACAATTTCAATAATTGCATTACCTGCGTGCGTATATTTAAGAGATGTCACCCTCCCCCATTCGTATGAATACTGGGGCACAATCAATGTCAGAACACCTTGTATCAGAGATCGCACTCGGCGCACCGCCTCTCTATACCTGCCCCCGCGGAGAGCATGTAATGCATGGTTCAACACTTCCCGAATACTAAAAGACAGGCCGTATGGTATGTGCGGTATTCGTGCATACCATTTTTTCGGAAAGGAAATACCACACGTCTGTATGCCTGTCGTGATACTTCTCGGAGTCCAAAAGGTCTGTAGTAAAAATCGACCGGTGGCATTGGTTATAGAAAAAATCTCTTGACCTTCAAATGTATAGCTAAAGGGAACAGGTTCTTTCTCTACTTCAAAAAGTTCCTTGCTCTCTGGAATACGAAGAAACCATGCTAAATGCGCCGTCCAAAAGATAGAGCACTGAAAGTTGTCGTTATGACCGCTATGTGAACACAATTCACCATCGCGCCAATGATTCTTGAGTTGGTACACAACATGCAGAAGTGCTTCATGTGCCTCAGGGATATGACTGTAGAATAGCGCATACGCATCAAATGAGTGTGAGACAACCTCGTAGGTTGAGTGCCAATACCACCGTTTACACTCCATACGGATATCTTTAACTCCCTCAGTGTTATAGAACGCAAGCAGTGCACGAATACTCTTCTCGAGAAAATCACCATACTCTTCTTGCAGAATCCCAAATGCATCAAGCGCGTACATAATAAATGCCGTATGTCGAGACTGATAGTACGCACTCACCGAATCATAGGTACGCGAAGGATCTGGTGCCTCTGGATAGTATCGAAAAAAACCATCAGGTGTCATATCGGCAAATGCACGCTCGATACTCTCTACTGCTCGCTCGCGATACTCACTCTCTTTCCCAGCGTATCGCGCATAGGAGGCAAGCCCGGTAAGCCCCCAGAGTCTCTGATTTGTTATCTGCTTCTCATGTGCCGCATACTGCAGATACGTTTCTACCACCTCTCCAAGTGTTTCTTTGATCGTCCTATGCTCTTTGCCATTAAAGATAGAAGGGTTATTGTGTGCAAATCGTGCAATCGCATCAACGGCAGCCCCTGTATCAATAACATTTTGAGACATATTGACCGGATTCATATGCCCAGGGTAAAACACCTTGCCCCCTTCGCCATTATCAACGATACGGTCGAGGAGTCGCCATATAAGATCTTTTGCCTTCTGGTGCTCTCCAAGAAAGTCATAAAAATCCAGCAGATATGCCTGCTTGCCTGTGTGCACAACGTGGTGCTTAGGACACTCTTCGTGCACCTCAAGAAACTGCACTGCACTCACCACGTTGTCTCTAAGTTCTCCCATGCGCATTACCTTACACTATTTCGCGCTCTCCACAATGCAGTAATCAGTCGTATATGATAGCGATGTCGTTCCCACTCAAAAAACATAGGCATTCTGACGCCACGACATATTAAGAAGATTCGCACATACCGAAGACCATACAGCACAGACACCTTGAGCGTGTTAAAGCATGTCTTTGCAAAAATATAATAAAACGACCTCTCAGAAGAAAGACTCTCTCGTACCTGCAACTGTATATAGTAATCCCCTTTTGTCGGATTTGGACCTTGTCCATCGCCGATTGGCACATACACATACCCTCCTTTGGGCACATAGACCGGCTCAACTCCATCGCGAAGCGCAAAACGCTCATGTACACATTTTCTAAAACCGGATGTTTCTGAAAGTGCAATAAGTCGCATCGACCAATTCGGATACGTAGTAGCACAGGTTACCTTCTCTCCTCTCCAGATGTACTGACGAAGAAAGAAAAACGCTCCTGGTTTATTTCCTGCGACAATCTCCCCAATAGTATCCACCAACTCAGTTGAAAAAAATTCATCAGAATCAATATACACAAACCATTTATGTGTAGCCGCCGCTACTGTTTGGTTCCTAATAGATGCAAAATTTTGTATGCGCCCATCTGCATCCAAAAACTGTGGATCCTGATCTAGGATGTGTGCACCATACTGTTTGGCAATCTCTCGCGTTCTATCTGTTGAATACCCATCACATATAATAATTTCTTCAAAACGCTTCACGGACTCGAGTGCCCGCGAGAGCGTTTTCTCACTGTTACGGGTAATAATACCGACTGTACACGAAATTGTAGAATTGTGTGTTACATTTTCTCTTTTCATATCAGTATACGATTAGTGCTCTGGTGCGAGATTGTCCACAATTCGTGGTATAAGTCGTGACAATCCATACTTCTCTACAACAATCTGTGCATAGCGTGACCGGTCTCGATCAGACACACTGATAATGGCATCTGCAATATGTTTTGGATTACTCTCAGCCAAATAGGTACCCAAAGGCAGTATATTCTCAAAGGCCTCGTTTGTAGTAACAACGTGCATAGCGCACGCCATGGCCTCCAATACAACCTTATCAACACTCCCTGTATCTGAAAGATTTACAAATATGTCACCACTATAATAGAAGTCCCGCATTTCGTGATTCGCTCGAGCACCCACAAAAGAAACAACGTCCTCCATGTTGTGCGCACGAACCCACTCCATAAGTTCTTCGGCATATATAGCATCACCATCAGTTACCGGCACTCCGACGATGTGTAGCCGCACATCCCTACCAGCTTCTCTGAGAATTAGAAAAGCTTCCAAAAGGAGATGTATGTTTTTCACTGGTGCAATCCTACCTGCCGTGAGAATGGTTTGTGTAGAAGATCCTCTTTCTTTAGATTGTGGAACAAAGTATTCAGTATCTATGCCATGTCCAACAATCTGCACCTTTCTGCTCGGTAGCCGAAAACTCTTTTCAGAAGCAGTAAAAATAACATCAACAAGTTTCTCAGCAATTCGAAGTGAGAGTGATACTTTTTTGTGGAGATACCATAGTCCAATTCGCTTCCCCCATACGCGCCACAAGAGACCACCAAGGATGACGTACACCTGATTCATATGCACAAACACCGAATCGTACTCATTTCGCAACTGCCATATGTGGCGATAGAAACGAGAGGCGTACTGGATGCGAGACTGTCGCTTTTCTTTACCGAGCGAATGTACGGTGACATTATCTGGAAAGTCGTGCTCTCCTTCTTCCAAACAAATAACGTGAAGTTGAGTAACGTGTTTTGCAAAAAGCACAATCCACGAATGGAAAAACCCGAGGATAGGATCCTTTCTATCAACTTTTTGTGTAATGATAAGTAGTCGCATTACTTCTTTTTTCGGCGTTGACGGGGGGATTTCCAGTCTTTGATAATGAGACGGTCGCGACGACTGTCGTATTCTACTGTTAATTTCTGCCCTTCTTGCCAGCGAAGTTCGCGAATGTACTCAATGGGAAGTGTAATTGTGTAGCTACCACCACCGAGACGATTAAGGCTCCGTGTCCCTCTATCTTTAAGTGTTCGTCGTGCCATAGTAAAAAATACTTATATAAGTAATT
>CBDUNJ010000006.1:0-11940 GCA_965368565.1 uncultured bacterium | reverse complement strand
GATTTTTTAATACGCTCCGAAACAACCCGAACACAGTCTGCTCGTGGCAAAAGAAATTTTGCAAAATATACACGAATACGATTCAGAAGTGAAGATTGTGTGTAATATGGACTAAATACATCTGTGTGTATTTGTAGTTGTAATGGAATACCAAAAAGACTCTTAAGACGCCATCCCACAAGCCCTGTCTCAGCAGTGTCCTGTGTGGTGATAACCCAGTCAGAAATTGCAGTGCGTAGAATTTTTTCACCAATACGAATACCATCTAAAATATACCACCAACGATTGCGCGATTCTGTCCCATACACAAAGACATTTTCTCCAATTTGAATTTTCGGATTTCGGATTTCGGATTTCGGATTTTTCTGTGTAAACACAATAATATGAAGTTCCCCCACGTATTCAGCATATCGAATCATACGAGCACGTACTACGCTCCCTTCTTCAAATAACTTCCTATCGGTGCCAATCATCAATATTTTCATATTTCTTTGAGGATTACTAGAAACTCTTCAGCAATATCGCTATAGGTGTGCACAAAAGTAAACTGCCCTATCCGTTCTTTATATTTTGCATACTGCGCTGGTTGGAGTAGTAGCTCTATCTTTTCCTGGATATCTTTTTCGTCTAATGGGTCAACATACAGCACGGTGTCACCCAATCTATCCGCCAACCCATTTTCTTTGGTCAAAATAACTGGCTTACCATATTGTACTGCTTCCAAAATCATATTTGGACTGATGTCACCAAGAGACACCAAAATCACCGCATAACAATCCTTCAGGTTTTTTAAAAAAGTCTCGCGCGAAACACTCCCTGTCTTGAGCGTAGTATTTGAATGAGCTCTAGACACTCTCTCAAAAATACGACGCAACATATCTATATTTTTCCATTTTAATTCTCGTGTATATCCAAGAAACACTTTCTCTAATCCTGACTCAGTCGCTATCTTTTCCCCATAGTAATTTTCAATCTGTTTTACTTTTTCTTTTGGAATCATATATACAGGCATCCATATATCCTTCTGATATGCCGTACTAAACACCACGGTGTCTGCCATATACATAACATACTTAGTCAAACGGAAAATACATTTTTCTTTGAAAGAAAAGAGGCGTTTTTTTGTGTAGAAATCTTAAAAAAGCACTTTTTATCCAAAAAGTCGCCGCCCGTCCGAACAATAAGCGGCACACCTGTCATCTTACGAGCCCACGCTGCGGGTAAGCCGACACTAAATGTATCAAGTGCAATAATTGCATCTGCCCCATTTGTTTGAAGTAGCAATTTCAAGAAAAACACTACGTGCCGAATACCTGTTGGCAAGTGTCGCTCAAAACCATAGGTTACAATGATCACTGTATGCCCTTTTTTTTTAAGAGCCTCTTCAAGAGACTGTGCATAAAATGAGGGGCCTCCTATGCGAGGTGGATATATGCCTGTTGCAATAACAATACGCATACATTCATACTGCCACATTCTTTCCTTTTTTGGTATTAAAACGGGGCCAACGTGTGTTGGCCCCGGAGTTTGAGGTGGTCTGTGGTGAGAATGAGAAGGTGTTTGTTTTTCTTGTTCGCCCCTTGGGTAGGGGCACACTTGGGTAATGGGCTAGGTGCCCTGCCTTCAGTTCTCATCACAGACCGTGGGAAAAAGTGACCCGCTACCCGAAAAAGTCCTCGTTGGATCTTTTTCGTTTACCTTCGCCATCCGTAATGGCCTTGTCGGTAGTTAGGGGGATATATTTCCCCCCTATGCTCCTTCTCGGACTCAAGGGTGCGGGTCGGGGAACTTGCTGAAAGCATAATACACCTCTTGGGTGTATGTGTCAAACACCCTCAATGCGTACATTTGGGTACAGCACACTATGGTCAATACTCAGTATTGGACAAGTGTGTTGTGTTGCTAGTCGCTCGAAGCTTGTCAAAGACCTTGTCCATTTTCTCCGTTTTTGATTTTGTATTTTAAATTTAAAATATTGTTTCGAGTTTCGTGCTTCGGATTTTAAATTTGAAGAGTTTTGTCAAAAACCCTTCCCATCATTCCAGCAATACGGCTCCAATCATATTTCTCAACAACAAGCTCTTGTGCGTCTTGCACAATAGTCTCTCGCAACTCTTTTTTTCTCATCAACACCCCCACGCCTTCTGCAATACTTTTTGGATTACCTGGTTCAGCAAAAATACCAGTTGGTGCCACCTTGCCCACATTAGTTCGAGGATCAACAAGAAAATCGGGAATCCCGCCAACTGGGGTCGCAACAACTGGAATACCAGCAGCCATCGCTTCAATAAACACATTTCCAAACCCTTCAGAGTGCGGCGTCCGCACAAACACATCAGCAATACTCATATACGTTGGAACCTGCTCGTGCTCAACCCTACCAACAAGATGCACGCGTTTCTCCACACCCAATGTGCGTGCGTGTGTGCGTAGTGACTCTTTTAAAAATCCGGCCCCAAGTACAACAAGGTGGTATGTTTCTGGCATATGTGCAAGTGAGGAGATTGTATCAGCAACATTGTTTTTTTCTACTAACCGAGAAACGTTTAAAAGTACCGTGGCATCAAAACCAAGACCGAGAGACTGGCGTATTAACTGTTTTTCATGATCAGACACACCTTTTCTAAAGCGAGCAATATCTGCTCCATTTGGCACTATTGTTATTGGCACTTTCGCTCCCGCACTCTGCGCACGCTTCTGTAAATACTCACTAATAGCAGTGAGTCCAGTTGCCTCTCTAATAGGAAGCTGGTACCACCATCTAATAAAAAAATTATAGAGGAACCTATTCCCTCGTACATATCGCATCAAATGCTCTTCCTCATCACCTTCTTGCATAGTGAGCACGAAGGGAATGTTTGTCTTTGCGTGAAGTCGAGCGGCCATAATACCTCCCCAACTTGCCATAATTCCCCACAAAAGATGCACGGGATGTTCTCGATGTATATGGAGTCCTTTCCACACTCCAATAAAAGGAAAGCACACTTTACCCAATAATCCACCAAAACCAACTCGATACACACGAACAGATCCGATTGTTTCTTCTTTTAGGAGTGTCTTTTCCAATCGTGGTGCAATAAGCGAAAAAGTGTATACATCACTAAGGTGTTCTGTTATTTCTTTCACCGCAACCTCTGCACCGCCAATACGTGGAAAATAGTCTGACGCACAAATAAGGATGTGTTTCTTGGTGGTAGTCATAGTTATTATTCTTCAATAATCGTTATTCTATCAGCTCTACGTTCAATGTCATCTGCTTCTGATACACTTCCTCCTTCTCGGATAACAAGTACTGCCAGTGCAATAAGTCCCAAAAATCCACCGAGCACCAACAACCAAGGGGTTGTTGGTTGTTGTCCTACAGCTGCTGGCAAGGACAAGACAACAGCAGCTTCAGTCTCTTTCTTTGTACTTGTGCTACTACTTGAAGTTTCCGAAAGAGGTGCCTCTACTGACTCTTGGAGAAGCACTTTACTGTCAATGTTTTCTGTAGAGCGAAGCGAGGCTGTTTCCTGAACAACAGACTGTCTTTGTAGTTCCACTTTCTTCTGAACTACAGCACGTGGTGGAGTGTATGTATATGCAACTGTCCCGTTTGGATAGAGTAGCTCTATATTTTTTACAGGAACTAACCCTGTAATACTGTTGGGAAACCTGACACGTCTCCCTCCTTGAATGCGTGTATTTTTGGGAAAAATAAAATGCTCATTCTCTGTTCTCAGTAACCAATAGGATAGCTGCAACGTTTCGCGTGAGCCATTGTGTAATTCAACATACCCACCCCCTCCATTCTCTACATCAGTAATAGCAAGAGCCGACGGTTCGGCAGTCACATATATATAATCATTTGCATTGTATTTTCCTGCAGAGACATTCACCACCACCACATATTCACCTGGAAAAGCAAATGAGTGCAAGGCACTTTTCCGTTCCTCTGTGGCACCATCACCAAACGTCCAAAGATATCGCGCTTCACCATCAAGCGTGTCTCCATCGGTGCCATACCCATCAGCCAAAAAAACAACGTCTGCTCCTGCGATAACAGTCCGATCGGGACCCCCATCAACACTAATTCGCTTTATGTCAGGAGATGCAAAACCATCCCGATCAAGTCCGCCACCTGTTTGTGTCGTCTGTGTGGTATTACCCGAATCATCATTGCTCGTGCCTGTGCCTCCTCCACCACTTCCACTGGAGCTATTCACAGCGCCTGGTGTTGGTGTTGCTGCAATCCAAGAACCGGAGACAAGTTGCAACGATGCTCCTGTACCATTTGCTTCATCAATCGGTACATACGAAACGGTATCAACATCAACCTTCTCCGTATTTCGAATAGCAATGGTGTCACCAGTATTTCGGAGCGAAAATGCGGAGCTGTCTATAATAAGCGCAGACACACCAAGATTGTCACTTAGAAACTTAGCTGGTGTATCCGCAATAATGGCGTATGCACCAGCTGAAAGTACAACTGGACTTTCGTTCTGGAATCCATGATTGCCACCCTCATAAAACCACCAATCAGTGAGATCCACTGCACTACTTCCAGTGTTGTGTATTTCAATCCATTCACGACCACCATCTGAGCCCTCAAGGTCATACATAATCTCTGTAATAATCACATCCGCATACGCCATAGAGGGTAGAAACAGTATGGCAGCGAGAGCGAGATAATATTTCATAGCTTGTTACTTAGTATCAAGTGTCCGTTTGAGGTCGTCTGGAGAGACCTCATACGACTCCTTCTGTATAGTATCCTCTTTTTTATTACGTTTTTTAACACGGGCATTTCCTGAGGGACCAGTCACGCCCTTGCTCTTCTCCTGCTTCGCTTGTCCTTTGTCATGTTCTTCAAGCACCGACGAGAGCGCGGACTTAAGCTCACTCATACTTTCCTTTGTGGGGCCTTTCTGCTGTTTCTTTTTTTCTTCTTCTGCCTTTATTTGCGTCAATGAAATAGCTTTCCTAAGAGCTCCTTCTCTGTCTTCTCCACTTGTCTTGTTTTTAGTATTCTGACGATTGTTTTTCTGAGGCTGTCGTGTTGGTTTTTCATTATTTCGACTTGGAGGTGTATTTCTTTTTTCTTTTCGTTCTTCCTTAATGCGCTTTCTCTCTTTTCCATACGACTGCTCATGCCACTTCTGAATAGCCTCTTCAACTGCTTCGCGCGTTTCTGCAAACTGTCTTCGAGAGTGCGCAACAATAACATCTCTATATGACACCTCTGGGTGTGGCGGAATATTAAGTGAGCGGCCCGAAAATGGATTAGACGTAACCCCATCAATCATCAACTTGAGATACATCTGGGTAAAACCAAGGTTCACAAACTCATCTGCAGTAAACGTCGGCGCAAATTCTTTTTCAAGAATGTCGGCATCACTTGAGCCAACACGAAATGAAATCATCGTGCCGACGTTACCAATCACCGCATCGTGCACTTCTTCTGGCATTTGCGCCATATACTGGTGTGCAATAGTGAGATTCAATTTATATTTTCGCGCCTCTGACAAAATATTTGCAAATGACTCATTTGCAAATGACTGAAATTCATCTACATAGAGATAAAAGTTTGGCAATTTTGAAAGTTTCTCTTTTGTTTCTTCAGCGCGCGACATCGCTGCCAAATACATCTTGGTCACCAACATACTACCAAGAAGACGCGCATTATCTTCTCCAATACGTCCTTTTGAAAGGTTTACCAACACAATCTTGCCATCATCCATCATTTGTCGGAGGTCAAAACTAGACTTTGGCTGGCCAATGATATTTCTGATGATTGGATTTGAAACGAACTGTCCAATTTTATTCTGGATTGCTGGGGTTGCTTCAGCTGCAAAACGGTCTGTATATCCAGCGAATTCATCTACCCAAAAAGACCGGACTGCTGGGTCGGTGATATGCTCAACAACAACCGCTCTATAATCCTTATCAGTGTACATACGGTTAATAGAAATGAGCGTCGAGTCTGGAAATTCAAGAAGGGCCAAGATGGTGTTATTCAAAATGTACTCCATGCGAGCAGACCATGCATCCTGCCAAATCTTCTTAAATGCAGACATCAGTCCTGATGCCACCAAGTGGCGCTTATCGTGCCCCACATCTTCCATTACATTAAAAGACACGGGGTAATCCATATCAAATGGTGCAAAATAGAGCACGTCATCAACGCGCTCTTTTGGTACATACTCAAGAAGTGTTTCTGCTGATGAGCCGTGCGGATCAAGAAAAGCGAACCCTTCGCCATTTTGAATATCCTGCACAGCCATATTCTCAAGCATGGTTGATTTACCCATACCGGTCTTTCCAATCACATAGACGTGTCGAGTACGGTCAGACGCCTTAATGCCAAACTTCGTCTTTCTGTTACGATAGTCCGTCTCACCAAAATAGGTTATTTGATTAGGGTCGTGTGACACAGCTTCCAGCGACTAGCCATTAGCGACTAGTAATAAAGTATTCATAGTATACAGCATATTGAGTGAGGAGTAAGTAGAAAGTGGTGAATAATATTTGTGTATATATATTTTTGTAAACCCAGCATCTCTAACGGGATCCCATTAAAGTATATAGTACCTGCCACCTATTCTATCAATTAACTGATATAGTAGATGTCGAGAAATCACTTATTAATGATTAATTAATGCCTTATTTCTGAGTCTATCGATATGTCGATAGAATCAGAATCCATATTACACACACAAAACCTATTAATATATTAATAGGTTTTGTGTGTAGTTTGAAATTTATTTAGAATTTAGAATTTCAGATTTCGGATTTCCGTGACGCTCCTCTTTTCTCTTTTGTATTCTTGCTTTGAGTTTTGCTAGTCGCTAGGTGCTAGTTGTTAGAAGCTTCCTTCAGTGCCTCTCTTGTGTATGTATTCCCCGCATCCCAGAGTGCCCAGCTGGTAAGCCCAACGTCATATGTTGCTTGAATCTGCTCACGCACCATATCTGCTGTATACCGAGCACCCAAATCAAAGTCTTGTAACCATGGGCGGAGCTGTAACGGAGAGAGTCTGTCACGGATGCTTGCAGGAATTGTTGTTGTAGCATTCTGCATCTCTTTCACACGTTCAACTGCCCTACCCATTGAGTATTCAATAATTTCATATGGTACTGTTGCTGGCTTTTGCCAACCGTTAAACCCAGAGGGATAGTGGCTTGGGTATACCATTGGCATAATGTAATCAAAATATGGCAATGCACGTTCAAGCACCTGCCCAATATTAAGGTCGTCACTATTTGTAGTAACCATACCAAACAAATCAGCTGAGGTAACTATACCTGTGTCAGAAAGCTCACTGTAGAGATATGCAAAAAACTCCTCAAGGGCTTTTGCTTTGCCGTTGTCAGGGTCAGCAGTAATTTTCTCTTCACTCCACGGATAGTAAATATCCTTCATATTGCCATCTGACGGAAAACGAACATAGTCATAATTTAATTCATCAAACCCGAGCGCGTACGCTTCTTTTGAAAGAGTTACCACATACTCCCAGTATGGCTTTGCTGAAACATCAATAAAATGAAGTCCTTTATAGTCAGACCAATTCTCTTCTTTGTTTGAAAGTTTTTTAACCCCAAGTTCAGGGTGTTCAGTTACGTAAAATGGATCCTGAAAAACTGTAATGCGTCCAATGACATATATACCACTTTCATGCAATGTCTCTATGAATACTGCCATATCACGAGCGCCACACGCATCAGAGACGCTCTCTGCTAACAACGGATGATCGGACTGGAAAGCGATTTTCCCAGTGTAGTCCTTGATATCTATCATAATTGCATTGAGTTCTGTTTCTTCAACAAGTGTTTTGAGTTTTTCACGAAAACTTGGGGTACCTACTACACACTGGCTCATATAAATCGCCTTGAGTGGTTTTGGTGTCTGGATATGTGCCACTTTTTTTTCTTCTTCTTGATGCACCCCATCTGAAGATTCAACCGAAGCCGAGAGTGTATACGTTGTTGAGAACAACTGCGGAAGCACCAATAAAGCCGTAGCAGAGGCACACAACAAAAGCACCCCGAGGGCGAGCATACCTAAAGAAAGAGAGTGTGCACTCTCAAAAAAAGCCACCATACGAGCAGAAAAAGTGTTCGTCTTAGGAGGAAGATGTGTTTCCATCGAAGTCACCTCCGTATGTGTTTGTTGTTGTGTGTTCTGATCTGTCATAGACATCATTCTGTTCAGCTGTCTCTTTTTGCTTTGTACCACTCTGAAGTAACGAAAAGGCAATAAGTGTATACACTGCTGCAAGAGCACTCACAATATACATTTTTGGCACAATCGGAATCCCAAAAAAAGGAAGGACGACACCAAGTACACCTAGACTAATCATTGTTTTGATTCGCTGTTCCATATGAGTATAGTGCTGTTATAAGAAAAACTAACAAGTACCATATACTATTATACACAAAACTTTGTATTGGAATACTTATCCACTGTACGGTATAGTTTCTCTAGACGTACAGGAGTCTCTATGTGCTACACCAGATGCTACAATCCGTGCAGTTACGGATTGGCACACACCACACATAGCGGAAAGGAGGATGGCGTGCAGAACCACAACCCCGAGAGTGTCTTGCTTCGGGGAAAGGAGGTGATCCACATCTCCTAGTAGAGGGCACGTTACCTCACTAGGTTCCCCATCCTCCCTCGCGCTCTCTGAGAGAGCCACAATCCCACCTCAAAGGGTTGGGTGCCATCCTCTGGCACCCAACCCTTTTCTCTGTTTAACTACTTACTACTCTCTATAATCACCACAAACTCCCCTTTTTGTTTCTCTGGTGTATCAGTTAGTATTTTTAAAAGTTCTTCTGGAGTACCCCGAAGTACCTCTTCATACATTTTGGTAAGTTCACGCAACACTAATACTGTCCCATCAGGGATGGTCTTTTGAAGCGCCTCTAGTGCTTTTATGATGCGGTGCGTTGATTCATAAAAAATAATAGTTCGCTTTTCTTTTGCAATATCTTCAAAAAAAGTTTTTCGTCCTTTTTTGTGTGGAGGAAAGCCACAAAAGACAAAGGATGTGTCATATACTCCAGCAATAGAGAGTGCTGCAGTTAATGCGCTTGGGCCAGGTATCGCGACCACTTCTACACCAGCTTTGCGAGCGGCGCGCACCAGATGCATACCTGGATCCGAAATGCCTGGCGTACCTGCGTCTGTCACCAGTGCCATACTCTCGCCTGACAGCAACCGGTGCACAACCTCTTCTGCTCTCTCACTCTCAATTTTTGCATCAAAACGCTCGGCAGGTGTATGTATATCAAAATGCGATAAGAGCTTTTTTGTTACTCGTGTGTCTTCAGCAAGCACTACATCAACCTCTCCGAGCACACGAATTGCCCGGAGCGTGATATCTTCAAGATTTCCTATTGGCGTTGCGGTTATATAGAGTGTCATAACTCGGATACTACCACAAAAATAGGGTACAATGGAGGGCATTATGAAGAGGGCGCATTTTATTGGCATTTGTGGAAAAGGAACAAGCGCAGTTGCAGCATTGCTTCGTGACAGGGGATATCTCATAACCGGCACAGACTCAACCTGCCACCCTCCGGTCCGTGACTTTCTAGAAACGCATGGCATGTGGACCTACACCTCATTTAGTCGGGGAAACATACCCGAGGGTACTGACCTTGTTGTTGCTGGCGCTAGCGCTGCATTAGACCGAACAAAAAACGAGGAGGTGGACGAGGCTCATCTGCGTGGTATTCCAGTCAAAACATTCCCTGAGGTACTTGCCGACCTTACGGAAAGCTCAGAGACCCTTGTCATTGCTGGGAGCTACGGTAAGACAACAACTACTGCACTCATCGCATGGTGCCTACACCATGCTGGCAAAGATCCGAGTTACTTTATTGGAGAAACAATGAATCAGCTACCTGCTCACGGACATATTGGGCAGGGCGCTCTTTTTGTACTTGAAGGTGATGAGTACCCAACCTCTGGCATCGACCCACGGGCAAAGTTTCTTCTTTTTGATACGGACCACTTACTTCTCACCTCTGCTAACCACGATCATGTCAATATATTCCCCACACACAATGATTATCTAAAACCATTTCGAGAACTTCTTCAGCGTATTCCAATCAGTGGGACCATCATCTCTTGTAGCGACAATGCAGCATTACGCACTCTACTCCACGAAGAAGATGTCTCTTCTACTACCTATGGGCTTATCGAGAAACACTCGCCTGAGTGGTCAGCATCTAATATTCATTTTGGAGAAACAAGCAACTTTACACTAATACACAAGGGAAAGCCTGTTATACAACTTACCACTCAACTACTTGGCAAGCACAACATACAAAACATCATCGGCGCCTCCGCCTTACTACTTGAAAAGAATCTATTACAACCAGACGAGCTGCAACGAGCCCTCCCACTATTTAAAGGTGTTCCTCGTCGTCTTGATAGAAAGAAGGCTCTCTCTTCAATACCAACATACGAGGGGTACGGTAGTTCATACGACAAAGCTCGATCCGCAATTGAAGCAGTGCGTCTTCACTTTCCTGACCGACGTCTCATCATTGTTTTTGAACCACACACATTCAGTTGGAGAAACCGTATCCAACTTCATTGGTATGATGATGTTTTTACAGGCGCAACCAATACCCTCATTTACAAACCACCCCTCATTGGGGTAGAAAAACATGACCAAGTGACTCTTAAAGAGATTGTCGACCGAGCATCCCAACAGCAGGCAATCATTCCTATTGAATCAGAAGAAGAGGGACTCTCTACACTCACCACACTACTCGACAAAGATGATGTGCTATTGTTACTAACGTCCGGTAATCTTGGAGGACTTATCGAATCAATTCCTCAACTAGCTGAAAAACTATTCCCCAATGAAAAGATTTAAAAGTGAATTTGTACATTCATATGGGACGTATTCCTTTGGCTATTCAGAATATGCTGAATACGAAAACGGTGATGCGATTGCAGACATATACGCAAGTGGCTTTCTTCCATATTCTGGCACCAATAAGATACAGCAAACTCTATACATGGCGAGAAGTGCCCGAATTAATCTGAAAACATTTGATCTTAACAGCGAAAACCGTCGCATAGCACGTCGCTTTGATGGCCACTTCACACGTACCGTAACCCCCATAAAAAAATACGACTATACAAATCCTGACTTACTAACATTTTGCTTACGCTATTTTAGCAAACGACACGGACCTAAAGTGCTCCCCAAAGAGCGACTCCTCACAATACTTGATTCAGGCTTCCCTCTCTTCCTTGTAACATACACCGACAAGAGCAATGTCGTTGTGGGATATGCACTTGAAATTGCCGATGAGACGATGGGACACTACTGGTTCTCATTCTATGATTTAGAATACGCCTATAAATCACTAGGCATGTGGATTATGCTTGACTGCATTCGAGAAGCACAAAAAGCTGGCAAAAAACACTATTACATTGGCACAGTCTATGGAGAAAAGGCACTCTATAAAACCAACTTTGACTCACTTGAATTTTGGAACGGTAATGCTTGGGTACAAAATACTAAACTTCTTCGCGCGAAAAGTAGAGCAGACCACCATCGATCAGTTGATGTTTCCGATGACTGGAAAGAAGAGCACGGACTATTTTAACAGTGTCTTTATTTTACCAAGCTCACACCTATTTCCAAAACAGATGAGCCACGCGTGGAACGCATGGTGAAGCAAACCTAAATCGCACGCTCTCCGCCCCGCCCGCCTCCGCTAACGCTCCGGCGCCAACCTCGCAGAAATTTTCCCTTACAATTTTTCTTTTGCGCGCGCCTCTGAAAAAATCTAAAAAGGAAAGGGAAAATTCTCTTCGGTTCCGCCCTCAATTCTTCGGGCGGTGCGGGGCCACCAACGCTCGCGGGCAAAAAATTTCCTCCCCCACAGCCCTCCATTTTTGCCTGCTCGCTTCAATTTGACGGAACGGCTA
>CBDUNJ010000005.1:0-13282 GCA_965368565.1 uncultured bacterium | reverse complement strand
GGTAACGAGTGGGAAAACACTGCGAAACTTTTTGCAGGTGAACAAGGTGCCTATTTTGGGAAAGGGTTTGACTTTCTCGAGGATGACCGAGTTGCCTTCGGTGCACCATTTGAAGATGGTACAAAAAATGACGAGGGCCGCGTTCATGTATTCTCTGGTGAACTTGTTACGGTGACGTTGCCTAACATACCTGTGGTTTTTGTTCATGGTCTTGCATCAAACGGGTTTACATGGAATAGACTTGCTTCTCAATTATTTGCGGAAGGAATTCGATTTGGTGGCTACCCTGAGTATCAACCCGATACGGGAGATGTGGTGGGAACGCTCGCTGGCGATCTCTATCAAATACATTTTTCTGATTGGGCTGATAATCCACCTGCACAAAACCTGACCTTTGCTGAGCAGGGGCAAGAGCTAGCTGCAGTCATCCGGAAGGTTAGAGAAGTCAACGATAATATTTCTGAGGTACTCTTAGTTGGACATTCCATGGGAGGTCTTGCTGCTCGTTCGTACCTACAAGGACTTGCTGTTGATGCTCCATACCGTGAGGATGTGCTTCGGCTCATCACAGTCGGCTCTCCACATCAAGGATCGTTTTTGGCTGCAATTTGCAATCTGTTTCCAATCACATGTATTGCAAGTGATATTGATTCGGGCAGTGTTGCAGTTGAAGAGCTTGAACCAGGTAGCGATGCTCTCATTGAGCTCAATGACCTCTTCGGGAATCGTTTCCCCGATGGTGTTGAATATACAACGGTGGTTGGTCTCGGACAGAATACTGTTGCCGAGTCAGGGTTTGAGCCAGGTGATGGTCTTGTGACGGAGGATTCACAAGACCCTCCATTCTTCATCCCTTCTTGGGAAACGGTAGAACTTCAGATTGAGGATTGTGGAGAATACGCTCTTCACACCTGTGAGACAAGAGATTCTGGGGTTCAACAGAAAATTCTCCAGCGTATCAAGCCAGAGATTTTCAGTGATGGGTTCGAGTCAGGGTCTTTCTCTAATTGGTTGTTAGCTGAATGATTAGAAAATCCCTGTGATAATCAAGGCCCGAAAGTATTCGGAGTTCATAACAAACAACCAAAGTGCTATTAGTAGCAGCATGAGCACTAGGATAGACTTTCTTTGAGCTCCATTCAGACTTTTCCATTTCCACGCAACAAGTATTGCTGCGATTGGTACCGCAATAACAAAAAGCAGGAAAAAATAAGGGAGGGCTGAAACGAACAGAATAAGTGAAAAATAAGGGTCCATATACTCCAAGGGTACCCTGAAACGAAGAAAGGAGAAAATTTCGTCTGTGGACAGCAGATTGAGTTTCGACTCGATCAAGCAGAACAACCCCGCACAGAAATGTGCGGGGTTACTATGTTTATAAAAAAAGAATTCTTTTTCTTTGCTATAGTATGTAGGTATGAAAAAAATATTAAAACCTAATAAAAACACCTGGTCTTTTTTCGGTGCTCTTTTAGCTGTTGATATAGGAGTGACACTTGGAGGCATGTTTCTGAATTTTAATTTTGCAAATGAATTTTTCTGGTAGCAAATTTTATGGGGTGCAATTATTGCAGAAAAAGTAGGAATTAACACAGCATCTGGAGCGTATAATCCTTCTACGGCAGGGTGGATTGTACTCGGACTGACACTATTGGTAAATCTATTTATCATCTACCTCCTCGCACTCTTTCTCAGTAAAAAGGTGTTTAAGGGGGCATTTGAGAAGAGAGCAAACAAAAAATACCCTCCACGCTTTGAACCTCCGGTGCGGTAGGTGTATATCAGTGTGATTTAGTTATGAAAGGAAACATTAATTTTACACAAAAGATACTGCTGATGTTTTTTGGTTTAACCGCTGTTTTTGTGATAGGGATTTTTCGGTATTCAAAGTATTTTCAGGAAAAAGAGGGTGTGGATATTTCCGAAATTGATACTACTGTGAGTGGGACACAGGATGAAAAAGAAAATAGTGACCAAAAGAAAATAGTTTATGATGACGTGGTTAATCTTAAAAAAGAAGAAGTCGTAGCAACCACAACGTCATACCAATTAAAAACCACAACAGTGTCAACGCCCCTTGTTAATCTCGGGTGTAATGCCAATGTTGATTCTGGCACTACTGTGGTTGGGTGTGGAGAAACGCAATCTGAAGACACGGGCCCTCGCTCAGCTGGTGGGAACGTTGTGTTTCCAGATCACACATCAGTGATTCGTTTTGAGTACAGATTTACGGGTATTGAGGATGGGGATTATGCGGCTATCGCTGTTGATGGTAGGCCTGTTTGGGTCTTATCTGCAAAAACTGCCGGAATCACGGAAGAATTTCAAGATGGGCTAACGTGGGTTGGCGATCTCTCCGGTAATCATTTTTTGGGTATTATATTGTATCCGATTGGATCTCCAGGTGTTGGTTTTGAGGTCAGAAATATCACACTTGTAAATCACGCTGAGTAGGTTGCGGCTACAACCTCTGTCGGCCTAGAGCATTTTTGTCTCTTGTGCTACTCTGGTGATATATGACAATGACCGGACAAGAAAAGATGGAAAAGATTGTGTCGCTCGCGAAGCGTCGTGGGTTTATATACCAAGGTTCTGAATTATATGGAGGCCTTGCTGGCACATGGGATTATGGGCCAATTGGTGTACTTCTCAAAAACAATATCAAACAGCTTTGGTGGGATCGTTTTGTAACGCGCCGAAGTGACATCTATGGTCTGGACGCAGCTATTTTGATGAATGAAAAAGTGTGGCAGGCAAGTGGTCACGTGGAAGGTTTTGCTGATCCGCTCGTAGAAGATGTAGAGACGCACGAACGTTTTCGTTTAGATCATCTTCTTGAGGAAGTGGGTGTTGATGTTGCAGGTATGTCACTTACTGATATGGAATCTGCAATGGACGAGCACGAACTACAAAGTCCAGCAGGGAATAAGCTCACTAAGCCACGAGCATTCAATATGATGTTTGAAACTAAGGTGGGGGCTTCTGACGACTCAGCAAGTACTTCATATTTGCGACCAGAGACAGCACAGGGTATCTTTGCAAACTTCAAAAATGTATTGGACACCTTCCACCCGAAGTTGCCATTTGGTATTGCACAGATTGGTAAAGCTTTCAGAAACGAAATCGCACCGCGTGATTTCTTGTTCCGTTCTCGCGAGTTTGAACAGATGGAGATTGAGTGGTTCACCAAAGAGGCAGATTGGGAGGATGACTTCGACAACTGGCGAAACGATATGTGGAGCTGGATGGAAGAGATTGGGCTCTCAAAAGACAAAGTGTACGAATTGGATGTTCCAGAAGCAGATCTTGCACACTACTCAAAGAAGACTATTGATTTTGAATACGAGTATCCCTTTGGCCGGAAAGAGTTGTATGGTTTGGCATATCGCACCGATCACGATCTTAAAAAACACCAAGAGCATTCAACTATTGATTTGAGTTACTTTGACCAAGAGGCTGGCGAACGTTTTGTTCCCCATGTAATTGAACCAAGTTTGGGTGTTGACCGCACAGTTATGGCACTCTTGTGTGATGTATATGACGAAGAGGATGTTGATGGTGATACTCGAGTGGTAATGCGCTTTGCTCCAAAGGTTGCACCAGTGACAGTGGCAGTTCTTCCTCTTATGCGAAAAGAAGACCTTATCAAGGGAGCAAAAGATATTTTCAGCACGCTTGTTGATGCAGGGATTCGTGCACAATATGACGAAACAGGTTCAATAGGAAAGCGCTATCGTCGTCAGGATGAAATCGGAACGCCATTTGCTGTCACCATTGACTTTGACTCGCTTGAAGATAATGCGGTGACAGTACGACACAGGGATTCAATGGAGCAAGAACGCGTTGCTATCGCTGATTTGGAGGAATACATAAAAATGAAGTTATAAAAACAAAAAGTAATGTCCAACCCCGTTTTTTATTTGTGTCTATAGCTAATGTTCTTGAGAACATTAGCTATAGACACGGAGTTGGTTTTGCCACATAATTTAAAAAATGAAAACAAGTTCTCAAAAAAAGAGATTACAAAAAGAGCTAGAAAAGATTGTAAAAGGTTTTGCGAATCATCGTAGGATAGAGATACTAGAGTTATTACAACAAAAACCTGAATTGTCTCTTATAGAAATATCCGATGAGCTGGAAGTTAATATAAAGACGGTTGGAGCTCATACGAGACGACTTCTTCAATCAGGTTTAGTTATGACCAGACATGAAGGTCCTGCAGTGCGTCACACAACAACAAAGCGCGGAAAGAAAGTGCTAATGTTCTTGAGAACATTAGCCTAAGAAACATAAGGGTGTGAGAAATAGTTGCATGAGCGTGTCGTGAAGCGTAAGGTATGAGTATTATAGATTAACTTTTGGGGCTTATGGAATTATACATATGGGTAATAATTGCCCTTATTGTGCTAGTGCTTGTCATTCGGCAGGTAAATGAGTATCAGCGAGGAGTAATGTTTACTCTTGGTAAATTTACCGGCATTAAAAATGCTGGGTGGCGGATTGTCATTCCGATATTTCAACGAATGATAAAGGTGGATATGCGAGTAAAGGCTGTTGACGTACCCGACCAGAAAGCAATCACCAAGGACAACATTTCAGTGAGTGTGAATGCGGTTATTTTCTATCGTGTGAGTGATGCTGGCAAAGCAGTGCTTCAGGTAGAAAATTTTTTCCACGCAATGAGTCAGTTGGCTCAGACAACTATGCGTAACGCTGTCGGTGAAGTTGAGTTAGACGAGCTGCTTAGTTCTCGGGAAACTATCTCTGAAAGAATTCGAATGATTGTTGATGAGGCGAGTGACGACTGGGGTATCAAGGTGGATAATGTGGAATTAAAAGATGTCTCATTGCCGGCTGATATGGAGCGCACTATTGCAAAGCAGGCAGAGGCAGAACGTGAAAAACGAGCTGTAATTATTAAAGCAGAAGGGGAGTTGGCGTCTGCACATAATATGTCAGAAGCCGCAAAGATTTTGACAACAACACCAGGTGCACTTCACTTGCGCACGTTGCAGTCACTTAATGACTTGAGTTCTGACCAATCAAATACTGTTATTTTCGCAATGCCACTTGAAATATTGCGAGCATTTGAGTCATTCAATCAAAAGAATAGCTCTTAACACAAAGAAGACCGTGGCTCTACAGCACAACATCAAGGCAGTGATGTTGTGCTGTTTGTTTCTTTTGGGTACCATTTGGCTATGACTAAGAAAAAATTGCTTTCCGGCATCCAACCAACAGGACAGTTACATATCGGCAACTACTTCGGCGCAATGCGTCAGTTTGTTGATTTTCAAGAAGAATACGATAGCAACATCTTTATTGCCGACTATCACGCACTTACCACGGTTCAAAACAAAGAAGAGCTTTCACAAAACATTCTTAATGTTGCGATTGACTATCTTGCCATTGGCCTCGATCCAAAACAGGTGACACTCTATCAGCAATCACATGTGCCACAAGTGACCGAGCTTGCATGGATTTTCGACACACTTATTACTGTGCCATACCTTTCACGTGCACATTCCTATAAAGACAAAGTGGCAAAAGGTATCGAGCCAACAGTGGGACTATTCAACTATCCAGTACTTATGGCTGCAGACATTCTTGTAATGAAGCCAGATGTGGTGCCAGTAGGACAAGATCAAAAACAACACGTCGAGATGGCGAGAGATATCGCTGAAAAGTTTACCAATGCCTATGGTGAGCTATTCCCGGCACCTAAAGAGCTTATTCTTGAAAGTGTTGCCATTGTGCCAGGTGTTGATGGTCAAAAGATGAGCAAGAGTTACGGCAACACCATCCCGCTCTTTGCAACAGAAGAAGAGATCGAAAAGGGAGTTATGAGTATTCCAACAGACTCAAAAGGAGTTGATGAGCCAAAGCAGCCAGATGGCGATACGGTATTTGAAATGCACAAACTCTTTAGTCAGCACGAAATCGACGAGCTTCGCGAGGGGTATGAAAAGGGAGGTTTGTCATACTCAGAATCAAAGAAAAAATTGATTGAAAATATGAACACCTTTATAGAGCCAATGCGAGAGAAGAGGGCAGAAATTGCCAAAGACCCAGATGCTGTTCGTGCAATTCTCGAAAAGGGAGGAGAAAAAGCTCGTGCCGAAGCAGAGGAAGTGATGCAGAAAGTGCGTGAGATGATAGGGTTACGATAAAATTTCTATGAACAAAGGACGTGAGTATATAAAAGACCTTGAGAAAACAGGGAAGTACGTATTTCACGGCTCTTCAGATGAAACAATAGAAAAATTAGAGCCACGACAGGCATATAATTATCCAGGAGATGGAAGTGCAAAAATTCCAGATGGGCCACCTTCGGTTGCAGCATCACCGTACGCTGATATTGCAATTTTCCGTAGTCTTGTCGGGTTTGGTAGCTCTTTCGGTGCTTCTACAAAAGAGAGTGGTGAGGTCACTTTGTGCTTCAGGGCAAAAGAAGAAACTCTCAACGAATCGAAAGACAAGACGGGGTTTGTATATATTTTGGATAAAACCCTTTTTGCTCCAAAAGAAGGGACGGATATCAACTCTATGGATTGGCGTTCTCCAGAGTATGTTAAGCTAATTGAGATTGTAGAGGTGAATTATTCCGATTTACCAGAGGGGATTAAAGTTATAGAAAAATGATAGCCTCTCTTTTTAAGATATACTTACAACGTGAATAAAAAGGAAAAATCTTCACTAAAAAGCGTATGGAAGGTTGTCTCGCGTCTCCTTTCAATTCACAAGGAACGAGTAACATTCCTTGCTCTTTTAGGTGTTGTTCTTTCCTTGGTGCAAGGTGTGACGCCATATATTGCCGGAAAGTTTTTTGACAGCTTGGTTGCGCCGTCTATGGTGACATTGTTTGATCGTGAGTGGCAGTTGTGGGTGGTCGTGCTCACTTCGTTAGCCATTATTCACACGTTGGATACTATTCTTAACTGGAAACTACGGACAGAGAGTCAGGCACTTGGTATGAGAATTTTTACCGAGTATACGACGGACGCGTTTACAAACATATTGAGACTTCCTGTTTCCTTTCACAAAGAGGAGAAGATGGGCAAGATTGGAAATAAGGTGTCGCGTGCGGCCAATGCTCTTAATAACACTTTTGTTCCACTCTTTACTGAGACAGCGTCAGAAATGCTCTCTATTGTTGTTGCGCTTACAGTGCTTTCATTTATAAACGGACTTCTGACGGTTGTTCTTGCCGCAAGTCTGGTGGTATATGTTGTTATTGTTATCCAGAAAATACCTGAAGGTGTTGCTATACAAAAAAAGTCACATAAGGTATGGACTACTGTGTGGGGAGACGTGTGGGAGTCACTCATGAATGGGATAACAGTTAAACATGCAGCAGCGGAATCATATGAACATAAGCGAATAGAAAAAGGCTTTCAGAAAAGAGCGTACAGAGCATCGCTAAGTAGAATTCGATATTGGGCGATCATTTCTGTCTCCCTAGGGTCTGTTATGACAATTACAAGGATGGTTATTTTTGCTTTGTCTGCGCAACTTGTTATCTCAGGCATCATTACCATCGGTGAACTCGTTGCCTTTAATGCATATACTGGCTTTGTCTTCAATCCATTGAGACAGTTAAGTTTTAAGTGGCAGAGTATTCAGAGTGGCGCTGTTGAGATACACGAGATGGAGAAGATTATAACCAAGACTCCTGAGAATTATTCTCCAGATAATGTGGTGCACCTTGGTGAAGTGAAAGGCGCGGTTTCTTTTGAGGATGTTTCCTTTTGGTACAAGAAAAAACAACCAGTTTTGGGAGGCGTTTCCTTTGAGGCAAAGCCAGACCAAACAATTGCTCTTGTTGGAGAGTCTGGGGTGGGGAAGAGTACTGTGGCTGACTTGCTGGTTGGGTTTTATTTTCCCAAAAAGGGAAAGGTTTCTATAGATGGTGTTGATATTCGAAAGATAAATCTTGAGGAGCTACGTTCACAGATTTCTGTTGTGCCACAGGATGTTGTGCTTTTTAATGACACAATCGAAAACAATATAAAGTATGGAACACAAGGTAAAACCCATGAGGATGTACTCAGGGTCGCCGAGAAAGCACATGCTAGGGACTTTATAGAAAAACTACCGAAAGGTTGGAAAACAAAGGTGGGTGAGCGTGGCGTGAAGCTCTCTGGTGGTCAGAAGCAGCGCATTGGCATTGCTCGGGCACTTTTGCAGGATCCGCGCATTTTGATTTTGGATGAGCCAACATCGGCACTTGATCCGCAGACAGAACGAGATATACAGGATTCATTGGAGGTGCTTATGCAAAACACAACAACCTTTATTATTGCTCACCGATTTAGCACCGTGCGTTCTGCGGATCAGATTCTTGTATTTAAAGATGGAGTGATTGTAGAGCAAGGAACACACGAAGAGCTACTTGAACAGAGCGGTGAGTATGAGCGTCTGTATTCTTTGCAGACACTTGATGATCACTCGGACCGTTTTGTTGACAAGAAGGTCTCCTAGTATTTAGTACATTTCGAGCCGAACCCTGTGGGGTTCGGCTCTTTTCTATTTGTATATTTGTAATTGATTCGTAATTAGTATTTTAGACAAAAAAAGACCGCCGAGTTACACTCGGCGGTGAGGAGAAAACACTATAGATGCAGTCGGTACACGGGACTCTACGCACGCTGGGTGCGCTATGTGCTGATGCTCTCCGCTAAGGGGAATAAGCGACAAGCCTACTAGACGATCTGCTGCAGTCTGTCATCTAGCGCCCATAGGCTCAGGTGTGCGGAGTCACGACGTGCTGGGTATTCTACCAGCAGTGCAACGCTCCGAAACAACGTGTCGGTCGAGAGACCCTGTGTATATTGGCTTCCCGCACGACAAACGCATATATAGCGTACCTCCAAAAAGATCAGACTTAAAGAATTATATATCTTTTTTTAATTACGTCAATAGGTTTTCTGTGAGGTAACCTATGCTATTGTGAGTGTATGGAAAATCGTATACATATCAAACAACTACACGAGTATATTGGCGAAACGGTCACTGTGGCGGGTTTTGTTCGCGTGCGCCGAGATCATGGCAAACTTATCTTTATTGATCTCCACGATGAAACGGGGGAGGTGCAGGTAGTCTTTAATCCAAAAGTGTCTGAAGAAGCACATGGTACAGCAGAGACGCTTCGGCCAGAATGGGTGATTCAGCTTGAGGTTGAAGTAAAAGAACGTCCAGAGAAGATGCAAAATGCAGATGAAGAAAATGGTGATATTGAATGTGCTGCAACAGGTATCACTGTACTTTCTGAAGCAGAGACGCCTCCATTTGAAGTAACTGAAGATACAAGCACTGTTGGTGAGGAGGTGCGTATCAAAAACCGATACATTGATTTGCGTACTGAACGTATGCAAAAAAATCTACGCATCAGAAGTGAGTTTCTACGCCGCTGTCGTGAATTTCTTTTTAATAAAGAGTTTACTGAAATAGAAACACCGCTACTTACCAAATCAACACCTGAAGGCTCACGCGACTTTGTGGTGCCATCTCGACTACATCCGGGAAAGTTCTACGCATTACCGCAATCACCGCAACAGTACAAACAGCTTTTGATGGCAGGTGGCTTTGAACGGTATTTTCAGGTCGCGCGAGCTGTTCGGGACGAGGACCTGCGAGCTGATCGTGGCTTTGAACATACACAACTGGACATTGAAATGGCGTTCGTGAATCAGGAAATGGTCATGCAAACGATTGAAGAAATGATGATCGCTGTTGCCGAAGGTATGGGGCACACCATCAAAGAAAAACCATTCCCGCGCATTAGCTATAAAGAAGCATTAGAAAAATATGGTGATGACAAATTTGACGTGCGCACCGATGAAGAAAAAGAGAAAGGTATTCTTGCGTATGTATGGGTAGTGGACTTCCCATTTTTTGAAAAGACAGATGACGGCAAGTGGACATTTAGTCATAATCCTTTTTCACAACCAAAAGAAGAACATCTTGAATGGCTTATGGAAGGTAAAAACATTGGTGACATACTCACTACACAATATGACTTGGTATGTAATGGTTTTGAATCAGGTGGTGGCTCTGTGCGTGCACATCGACCAGAAGTGCTCCGTGCAACGTACGCAGCAATGGGGTATAGCGAAGAAGAGACAGAAGCAAGTGTTGGGCATATACTCAAAGCGTTTTCACATGGCACACCACCACACGGTGGTATCGCTCTTGGTATTGAACGAAACATAATGAACCTTACCGGGGAGAAGTATTTGCGTGATGTGCAAGCATTTCCAATGACAAGCGGTGGTCAAACAGCAGTAATGGATGCACCATCAGAACTCACTCCTGCACAGTTGGTAGAATTAGGTATTAGTGTTACAAAGAAGGAAGACTGAACCTTTGAAGGGAGGCAAGAGAATGGGACGCGCAGAAAAGCAACATCATAAAGAGCTTCTGGATACATTCTTTCTTTGTGACGAGTGTAAGAAAAAACGCTGTCGTCTGATATTGATTCAGCTAACTGATGGTAGGGAGCTGTGCATTCGTTGTGTTCGTTCTCTTTTCTCAAAATGAAAAAGCCCCGCTTGTCCTTATGGATAGGTGGGGCTATCATAGTGCTATATGACTGGTTTTAGTATACAGACGGAGGTCTTTGAAGGCCCCCTTGAATTACTTGTGCAACTTATTGAGAGGCGCAAGTTATTTGTTAATGACATTTCTCTTGCAGAAGTTGCTGATGAGTATTTGGAGCACGTACGGGAACTTGATACGTTTCCCACGGCTGATGCCGCAGAGTTTGTGGTGATTGCCTCAACACTGCTTTTGCTTAAATCCAAGTCACTCTTGCCAGGGTTGAACCTGACGACAGAAGAAGAGAGTGATGTTGATGATTTGGAGCATCGTCTTAAATTGTATAAGCACTTTAGCATATATGCAGAACTGCTTGGTAAAGAGTTCGGTGTTGCTATGACCTTTCCCACGAAAGGTCGTGCTGAAGAGCCTGTATTTGCGCCACATTCCTCAATACACGCCACAGCACTCCACGACACCCTCAGAGAGGTTATTGAGCGACTACCTCGCAAAGAACGCCTCTCACAAGCAACTGTAGAGAAGGTGGTGAGTCTTGATGAGGTCATTCAAGGTTTGACCACGCGCATTCAGCACGCCATCTCTATGAGCTTTAATGAGTTTTCTGGCAATGGGAAAAAAGAGAAAAAAGAAGTTATTGTGAGTTTTCTTGCTATGCTTGAATTGGTAAAACAAGGTATGATATTCGTTGAGCAACGAGGCGATTTTGACGACATCAAGATGGAAAGTAAAGAAACAAGTGTACCTCACTATGGATAAAAAACTTCAAAACAAAATAGAGGCAGTATTGTTTTATCTCGCTGAGCCAGTATCAGTGGCAAAGCTTGCAAAACTCTGCTCTGCATCTGAAGCAGAGGCACAGAGTGCGCTTGATGAGCTTTCTGAAAGTCTCGCTGGACGTGGCCTTCGTGTGCAACAGGGTGCTGGTAGTGTGCAATTGGTAACTGCTCCAGAGTTTAGTGATGATATACAAGCTCTCAGAAAAGAAGAAATGGAGCGTGAGCTTGGCAAAGCCGCACTTGAGACACTTGCCATTATTGCGTACAAGGGAGAGGTGACCAGAGCAGACATCGACTACGTTCGTGGAGTCAATTCAACCTTCAGCATACGTAACCTTCTGATGCGCGGACTCATTGAAAAGAAACAAAACCCACAGGATCAGCGAAGTTTTGTATATGCGCCAAGTCTTGAGCTTCTCTCACACCTTGGTATTACAACATTCTCTGAATTGCCTGAGAGGGAGACATTCATAAAAGAGATGGAACTCTTTACAAATGAGGAAGAAAGTGTGTAAATGTGATAGTATATATACCTTATATGGAAGAACAAAAGATACAACATAATCCATTTGTTGCCATTGCCGTCATTCTTGGAATGGGGGCTCTCGTGGTGAGTATGGCACTACACTTGGGTGACAAGAGTGGTGTCGTGGTAGATGTTCCGATTGATACTACAACTGCCACAACAACACCAAATCCTTTTGAGAGTCTTACATTGGATGCAGAAGCTGTATATGTCAAAGATATGGTGACTGGTGAGGTGCTCTATGCACATAATAGCGAAGCACAATTACCACTCGCATCACTCACCAAAATAATGACCGCACTTGTCTCTGCACGACTCTTTCCACAAGACGAGGCAATCGTAATGGATGCCAATGCGCTTGCTGAAGAAGGCGAACAAGGGTTCCGTCTTGGACAGGTGTGGAAGTTGCATGATCTTTTGGATCTCACGATGGTATCGTCTTCAAATGATGGCGCTGCTGCCATTGCCTATGCATTTGATAGAGAAAAAGGAGTAGGGGGTAGTTTTGTAGAAGCAATGAATCAGACAGCAGCAGCGCTCGGTTTAACACAGACATACTTTTTGTCAGCAACAGGACTTGATGTACACGATGATACCTATGCCACTGCATATGGTTCTGCGCACGATATCGCAACACTCTTTGCATACACACTTGAAAAAGCACCAGTCTTGCTTGCTGCAACAGGAGCGCACAACATTACGCGTCGCGCACTTGATGGCACAGAACTTTCTGTAGAAAGCACCAACGATGCGTATGATAATATTCCATGGTTGGTGGCAGGGAAGACTGGTTTTACGGATACAGCAGGAGGTAATTTGGTTGTCGTGTTTGAAGCAGGTCTCGCACATCCAGTTGTGGCTGTGGTCCTCGGCTCTACGAAGGAAGGCCGCTTTGAAGATATGGAAAAGCTCGCTGAGGCGAGTTTTGAGCACCTAGCTTCTAGCGACTAGCACCTAGCGAGCGAACCCCCACACCTATTATTCTCTTTTGCTCTCTATGTTCTGCCTCGTTCAGAACAAGGGAGTGTGGGAAATCCGAAATTCGAAGTACAAAATTAGAAATAAGAACCTCGAGGTTAGCCCTGAGCTCAACAAATAAATCTATATGGCTGGTAACAAAAAAGCAGGGGATATTGGTGAACAGGAAGTAGTGGATCATGTTCCATGCCTCAACTGTGGTAAAGATTTGATGCTTTTGCCACCAAACTATCCTTTGTACGATGTGCAGTGTACTGGATGTTCTTTTCGTGCACAAGTAAAAACAAATAAATCAAAGCCAAAGAAAGAGATTTTTGGTGCCGGCTGGCAGATTATGGAGAAGGTTCTCAAGTCGGGCTTTATAACTCCGCCACTTTTGACAAATTTTAAATGGAAAGATAAAGATGGTGAACATCAAGAAATACGTTTTTATCCATTTGTGCCA
>CBDUNJ010000004.1:0-14941 GCA_965368565.1 uncultured bacterium | reverse complement strand
CGAAGTAGGTGTGGGGGACTGGGAACGAAAAAAAAGAAGCCCCACGTCGAAGCGCGAAGCTTCTTTCGTGAGACTATGTTTGGGATGCTGACTTACACCTCTCTCCCAATCAGTCGAAACAGAGTTCCCTTGCTGAACAGCCACTTGATTTGGTGTCCGTCTGGAGCGAGGTGGTCCGCAAGTACTTTGAAGATTTTCTCACTTACGTAGGTTACCAGCATTGCGCTGACCAGCATGAGAACAATCATCAAGATAGCATTCTGTTCCATTCCATACTTCTCAAAGATGAATCCCAGAGGCGTGACACCACCAAAAAAACCGACACAAAGAGACAATCCAGAGGGAATTTCCTCTAAGTCACCGTTGTGTTCGCGGGAACGAAGAATTGTCTGGTAGTACCAGATGAGAAGAAAGCCGAGAACCTGCAGAAGAGTGCAGTAGCCCAGTATGAACAGGGTTAGTGATTGTGCATCTGCTGTGTGCATATGTCCTCCTGTGGACGGTCATTGAAAGTTCGGATTTCTGAACTGACATTATCACATCCTCTTGCCATCCGCAACAAAATATGGCAAAGTGCATCTAGAACAAGAACCTTGAGAGTAGGTTGCATAGTGAAGAAAGATAGCCCACGTAACGATACCTGCGCTGGAGTACTTGCGATTTCGTTTGCTTTGACAATTGGAGTTCTCTTGCTACTGTCCGCAGTAGATGAGAGTACGAGCAAGGAATATCAGACGAGTCACTACACAGACACCGTCAGGACAGAGACGCACACTCTGGAGTGTGGTCCAAGGGTTGGTTGTCGAGAACTGAAAGGAGAAAGCCAGTGACTCAACAAGACAACGAGAACGGAGCAATCTCAAAGTTCTCGGAGACACAGGGAGGCCTCGCCCTCCGTACGACCATTCGTATCACATGACAAGAGATGAGAAGCAAGGTTGGCTACTTGTTGTAGGCATTGTTCTTTTGGGAGCACTGCTCGGCAATCTGTCAGTCAGACTTGGGTGGCCCGAATGGGTCCTCCCAATCATCTTCATCACCGTGGTCGGTGTCGCCACTGGGGCAGGTCTGCTATTCGCTTGGCATCTTCAGAGAAAGGAGAAGGAACGATAATGTTCACCATCGAAGCAATGAAGTCACTTCCTGCTACCAGTTGGCAGGATGCGTTTGACGCTCTGCTTACATGCGGAGTGGCAAGTCTTGCTCTCATTTTGGTTTGTGGGAGTACTTGGCTGCTAGCTTGTCTGCTTTACAAATCAGGATTTCGTGCTTACAGAATCCGATAGAGAGGAGAGACGATATGGATGAATTCCCAGTAGGTGACACACCGAGAGAGCGAGCAGAGCATTGTCTCGAACTTTTACGTGGAGGCGCCAGACACCTCTTCTGGCACGGAGTTTTGGTTCGTTTGTTGAGTGAGATTACAAGAGCAGGACTTTCTCTCGAAGATATCGGAACAAGTGAAGAAGAATTGAAGAGCTTAAATCCGAACTAGCTTTGCCCACGGAAACCTTCCGTTGGCGCGCCCAGCACTATCTAATAGTGCTGGGTTTTTCTTTTACTCCAATCTCAATTTCAATGTATTCAAACAAAACCTATTAATATATTAATAGGTTTTGTATTCGTGTCATTAGTGCGAATTCATGTATTGGTGTTACGTCACACTGTGCACAACTTCACTTTCTTGAAAAGTGTTGTGTGGCTATACTTAGTGAGTACACGTTACTAGCTTAGTATTTTTAACAAAATGGATATTTCAATTTTTCTCGCACAAATAATTGGTGCATACATGCTCATCACAAGCTTGTCTGCACTGGTGAAGCGAAAGACTTTTATGCAGGTGATGAAGGAAATGGCACGAAACACACACGCCATTTTACTTATCGCCGCACTGGAGGTTATTCTTGGTCTTATTCTTGTCTCAACACACAACATTTGGGATGGTACATGGCATGTACTTATTACCGTCATTGCCTGGCTTGTTCTTCTTGAGGGAGTCTTTTACCTTTTTGTTAAGCAAAGTGTTGTCGCAAAACTATTTAATTGGTGTGCTCGAAATGATACGTTATATACGATAGGTGCTCTTGTAGGTGTTGCCATCGGGCTCTATCTCTCGTATCTTGGCTTTATGATGTAAAGCACTTTCGGTATAGCTATAATAAATGGCTTAACAGTAAAGCTGTTGAGCCTTTTATTGTGGTGAGTAATTGAAAAACAAGCTGTGCCGTAGTACTATAACGACCACGCCATCTTAGCTCAGTTGGTAGAGCGCATCCATGGTAAGGATGAGGTCGCCAGTTCAATCCTGGCAGATGGCTCACGAAAACACGGTGAGTTTTTCGTGCTATCTGCTAGGATTGAAAGACGGAGGCACGCCATTGGTCCGAGTGCCGAGTCCGTGCAGGAGCCACCACATATCTTTGAGTCCGAAGGGCGAAGAAAATATGTTGGTGAGCTGACGCCAATCCTGGCAGATGGCTCACGAAAACGTGGTTAGTTTTTTGCCACCTTAGCTCAGTTGGTAGAGCGACGCACTCGTAACGCGTAGGTCCCCAGTTCAATCCTGGGAGGTGGCTCAAGATAAAAGCATATCAGCGCTTTTAGTATCTGACCTGCGTCAGATACGTGCCGTAGAGCCCAGTTCCACATTGTGAACCAGTGAACTGTGGAGCGGGGCGAAATAATCGAGAAACTGTCTTCGATATGAACACTGACGATATACAACAGAAGTTAAAGGAAATAGAGGTGGCTATGCAGGCGCCTGATTTTTGGAGTGACAAAGAGGCTGCACAGCGTACTATTGATGAGTATCAAAATATAAAAATGGAAATAGAAGGAGTTGGAAAATATGACAGAGGAGAGGCTGTTGTTAGTATCCTTGCAGGTGCTGGCGGTACTGATGCTGAAGATTTTGCGCGGATGCTTCTTACGATGTATCTCAAATACATTGAAAGTAAAGGGTGGACAGTTGCTTTTCTTCACGAGAATAAAAATGACCATAGTGGATATCGAAATATCACTTTTGAAATTTTAGGAAAAAATGTATATGGCACACTAAAGAATGAATCGGGAGTACATCGGTTAGTCCGCATTTCACCATTTGATTCTAATAAAAAACGACACACATCATTTGCTCTTGTTGAAGTTGTTCCCAAGCTACCTGATCCAAAAGCTTTCGTACTTGATGATACAGAGTTGGATATGCAATTTACTCGCTCTAGTGGTCCTGGTGGGCAGAATGTAAATAAAAGAGAGACAGCTGTTCGTATTGTGCACACACCGACAAACATTTCTGTGCACGTTGATTCAGAACGAAGTCAGCAACAGAATAAAGAAAAAGCACTAGAGTTATTGCGAGGTAAGCTGTATCGCAAAAGAGAAGAAGATAGAAAAAAGAAAGAGCGAGGACTCTCTATTTCTGCGACAACAGACATAGAGTGGGGGAGCCAGATTCGTTCATATGTGCTACATCCGTATCAGATGGTTAAGGATCATCGAACTGGTGCGGAAACAAGAAATGTTGATAGTGTACTAAGTGGAGACATACAACTTTTTATAGATGCTGAAAGTGAGTTGTAATTCTATTTTGACCACCTCTAGTTCGTGGTATCATTGTGGGGATTATTAAAAGGGCACAATTGTATGATATTTTTTGATAACGTATCTAAAATTTATAATGGTGGACTTATTGCACTGGAAGAGGTTAACTTCGGTGTGGAACCAAGTGAGTTCGTTTCTATTGTGGGGCACTCTGGAGCAGGTAAGACAACATTGCTCAAAATGCTCTTGGCAGAAGATAGTCCTACTGATGGGATCGTTCTTTTTGAGTCTGCTGATGTTAACCAGCTTTCAAAAGACGATATCACCAATCTGCGCCGGCGTATCGGTATGATTTTTCAAGATTTTCGTTTACTTCCAAATAAAAATGCATATGAAAATATTGCTTTTGCAATGGAAGCAGCAGGACGAACAGATGAAGATATTGAGTCAGATGTGCCACATGCGCTTGAGCTTGTTGACCTTGAGGATAAGGCATGGAATTTTCCTCATGAGCTTTCAGGTGGACAGAAGCAACGTCTCGCAATTGCTCGCGCTATTGTAAATCAGCCAGATGTTGTTATTGCAGATGAACCAACGGGGAATTTGGATCCCATTAATACTCACGATGTAGTCCAAATATTGAAGAAAATAAATGACCTTGGTACAACAGTGTTGTTAACAACACACAATAAAGGGGTTATTGATTCGCTTGGGCATCGCGTTATCACTATGGAGAATGGACGTATTGTTCGAGATGATTCAAGTGGTAGGTATATTCTATAATTTTGTTGATCTAATACGTAGCTATGGCTTTCATAAACACAAAACGAATAATTAAAGCTGGTGTCCTTGGTTTTTGGAGAAATACAGTTGTATCTCTCGCATCCATTCTTATTATGGTGGTGACTCTCTCTGTGCTCTTATCACTTGTGTTTGGAAGTACGATGTTAGACACCGCACTGGTAAGCCTTAAAGAAAAAGTAGATGTGAACGTATACTTTCTTCCTGCCACAGAAGAAACAGATGTCCTTAACCTTAAGGAGCAATTAGAGCAGTTGCCTGAGGTTTCTTCTGTTGAGTATCTTTCTCGCGAAGAGGTTCTTGAGCGTTTTCGTCAACGACACGAAGGTGATCAGCTAACACTTCAAGCACTTGATGAACTTGGTGAAAATCCACTTGGGGCGACATTGAATATTCAAGCACAAGAAACATCACAGTACGAAACAATTGCGAACTTCCTTGAAAGTGACTCAGCACTTGGTGCGAATCAATCAACGATTATTGATAATGTAAATTTCAATCAGAACCGTGTTGCAATAGAGCGACTCACTCGCATTATTGATTCCGCAGAGACGCTTGGGTTTGCGCTTACGATATTACTCATAGTGCTTTCTATTATCATCACCTTTAACACAATTCGGTTAGCAATTTATACATCTCGAGAAGAAATTTCTGTTATGCGATTAGTTGGAGCAAGTAATATGTATACGCGTGGGCCTTTTATTATTGAGGGTATGTTGTATGGGGTGGTGGCCGGAGTCATTACGCTCGCCATTTTCTACCCTATTTCGTACTGGCTTGGTCCACATACCGAGAGTTTTTTTGGCAGCATTAATATGTTGGATTATTACGTAACTCACTTCCCGCAACTATTTGGTATTGTTATTGGTTCGGGTATTATACTCGGTGCTATCTCCAGCTTCTTGGCGGTGAGAAAATATTTGAAGGTGTAGAGACGCACCAGAAGGCACACAAGAGGGAACTCTGTCTTTTTAAGGGCAGAGTTTCTTGCTTTTTTGTGGATGTTTTGTCTATTGCCGTATATGGGTTTTCAGGGTGTTCTTTGCACTGTACACTCTATATATGACGAAGAAGAAAACTAAAAAAATACCACATAAGTATATTTTTGTACTTGGAGGTGTTATGTCAGGTATTGGTAAAGGTATTACTACAGCTTCTATTGGTACTATTCTCCAGGCGAAAGGGTTTGGAATAAATCTCATAAAAGTTGATCCCTATCTGAATGTGGATGCAGGAACAATGAATCCCACTGAACATGGTGAGGTGTTTGTGCTCGACTCTGGCCTTGAAACAGATCAAGATATGGGAAACTACGAACGTTTTTTGAATACCGATGCTGCTCACGATGATTACATCACAAGTGGTATGGTGTATAAAAGCGTTATTGAGCGGGAGCGAAACCTTGGGTACAAGGGTAAGTGTGTAGAGGCTATTCCGGACATTGTTCAAGAAATTACAAATAGGATACAGAAAGCAGAAAAAGAGAATCGGTCTGATGTCACTGTTGTTGAGGTTGGAGGAACCATTGGTGACTATCAAAACATTATGTTTATTGAGGCAGCTCGCTCACTCTCTCTTGCCCGCCCTAATGATGTCGCATTTGTCTTGGTGAGCTACGTACCATTTCCTGCAAAAATTGGTGAGCCAAAAACACGTCCCACTCGGATCGCTTCTCGTTCCCTTAATTCGTATGGAGTGCAAGCTGATGTGATTGTCGCACGGTCTGAGGTTGATCTTGATCAGAAGCGTCTAGAAAAACTTGCAATCTCTTGTTCTGTTCCCAAGGACAATGTTGTATCTGCGCCTGATATCGATTCTATTTACGACGTGCCGCTTTCTTTTACACGAGGTCACATTGGGCGGATTTTAACAAAGCGTCTTTCTCTTCCAAATAAAAAAGGAAAGGGTCTTGCAGAATGGAAACGTTTTGTTGCGCGAAAAAATAACGCAAAGAAAGAGGTTCGTATTGCTATCGTTGGAAAATATTTTGATACAGGTGAGTACACACTTGCTGACTCGTATATTTCAGTTATTGAGGCACTGAAAGCAGCTGCGTACAAAGAAGGTCTTGTTCCAGAGATTGATTGGATCAATAGTAAAAAGTTTGAGAAAAAGGGGGCTCGCTTGGATGCGCTTAAAAAGTATGACGGTATTTTGGTTCCTGGTGGGTTTGGGACAACTGGTATTGAAGGAAAAATACAGGTTATTAAATATGCTCGTGAGAAAAAGATTCCTTATTTTGGACTCTGTTATGGTATGCAGTTAGCGGTTGTTGAATATGCACGTCACAAAGCGGGTATACCCAAAGCTCAAACAGAGGAAATAGATCCAAATGCAGAGGATGTCGTAATTGGTGTTATGCAGGAACAGAAAGAAAGACTGCAAAAAGCAGAGTACGGCGGGACTATGCGTCTTGGTGCATGGCCGGCAGAATTAAAAAAAGGTACACACGCTCGAGCCGCATATAAGACAGCGAGCATTAGTGAGCGACATAGGCATCGCTATGAAGTGAATCCAGAATATGTAGAAGCCTTGGAAAATGCAGGACTTATTTTTTCAGGCACTTCACCAGACGGTCGTTTAATGGAGATTGCTGAATTATCCAAAAAAGAACATCCTTTTTTCGTGGGAACACAGTTTCATCCTGAGTTTCTTTCACGGCCTCTTGCACCACATCCACTTTTTGTGGCATTTATTAAAGCTGCAAAGAAGTAAAAAATGCAAAATGACCTCTTTTTAAGAGGTCATTTTGGTGTTAGGTGTATGAAGGGGTTATGTAGTGTCCTCGTTTTGTGTGTTCTTGAGAGGCTTGTCATTCCATTGCCAACGAGGCTTTTCTCCTTTGGCATAACAAATGCGAATAAGTGTCACGGTGAGGAGGGTGATTGGCAGTATAAGCATAAAGGCTATTTCTGAATCAGGTGATGATTCATCAATGGTAAAAGCAAGACTTAGAATGAGTGCAATGTAGACAAGAGTTACAGTCCATCCCTCCCATGAGACAGGATACCAACCCCATCCGTATCGTTTTCGTTTGAACCAAAGTTTTTCTTCCATAGTATTAGTGTAGCTTTTGTATTCGATATGCTGCAACTGACGCTGTCCATGCTGTTAAGAAAAAGAGCGCTCCTTGAAAACACGGCGTCTTGAGTGGGTGCACTCCGGGAGCACAACTAATTGAATTTTCTGGAGTGAAGAAATGATAGTACTCAAGTGCCTCATAGGTAAGTACAGAAAATGCAAAAACAACACCAAAGAGTAGGAAATTGCGGAGCCAGCGTTGGCAGTGTTTCTTGTCAGGGTGGCAAAGATTGTAGAGTGACCAAATAAAAGCTACTGCAAATGCGAGGGCACCATAGAAACAGGGGGTAACGAGCGGATTTGGTACAATGCAGTTAGTAAACTGAAAGAGAGTTCCGTGAGCAGCGTAGAATACTTTAAATTGTTGAGTGAGAGCTAACCACGAGAAGAGTGTGCCACATAAAAGAAGTAGAGATTGTATGTAGAAGTATAGTGTTTTCATATGTACCATATATGAGTAGTAATACCTGCAGTATACTCCCCGTATAGAAAATAGTGTATAGTCTTGAAGTATGTCAGAAATCTATGTATATACACTGTTCAGTGTTGTGCTCGTTAGCACAATGTCTCTTGTGGGGCTTTTTACGCTCTCTATGAGCGAACGGTTTCTTCGTCGTTGTGTGTTTATATTTGTGGGAGTATCGGTAGGTGCTCTTTTGGGCGATGCATTGGTTCATCTTATTCCTGAAAGCGTCGCATCGTTGGGGATTTTTCCAGCTAGTGCATTGGTTGCAGGAGGCATCGTGCTTTTTTTGCTAATTGAAAAGTATCTGCATTGGCACCATCATGAGCCTGAAATGCATGATGGACACATACATCCAGCGGGTAAGATGATTCTTTTTTCAGATGGTATTCATAATTTTCTTGACGGCATTATTATCGCCGCAAGTTATGTGGTGAGCATAGAAGTTGGTATTGCAACAACGATTGCAGTGATGCTCCACGAAATCCCTCAAGAAATAGGTGATTTTGGGGTGTTGCTTCATTCGGGATACACAAAGAGTCGCGCTCTCTATTTAAATTTTCTTTCTGCGGTCTTGGCAATAGTTGGCGCAGGTGTTGGTTTGTGGTTGGGTACAGAGGCTCTTGCCTTTGAGATGGTGCTTGTTCCAATTGCAGCTGGCGGTTTTCTCTATATTGCAATCGTTGACCTTTTGCCAGAGTTACATAAAACACAGGGTCGGATTGCTGGTGTAGCACAAGTGGTTGCTGTTGTGATTGGATTTCTTGTTGTTGCCTTGTTGTAGAGATGGTGAGAGAGAAAGAACTATATATTTAATTATATAATTAAATATATAGTTCTTTAAAATCCGTAGAGCAGGTTGAGCTGTCTGAGTGTTGAAGGGCCCACATAGCCAGTGCCGTGCGTGAGCCCGAGTGGTGTGAGTATATTTGTTTTATATTTTTCTTGAAATGCAATGACTGCACGTTCAGTACAACCAAGGAAAGTGCCATTGACCGGACATTCCTGTATCGTTTTTCCTTGTGGCGGATAGAGTCCCTCTAGAGTAAGCGCACGCTGTAGTCGGAGTGTGTCAGGGTCATAACGGAGTCCTTTTTTGAGACTGTGAGTAAAGATGTGGGGAAGGAGTGTTGTGCTGTGGGCATTGGTATTACCTTCAAAATATTCAATAATTGCTTGGTATGTTGTGTGCGCCATTTCAGGCACAATGAGCTCTCGTGTCTGGGGTTGCATTATGTGCGGTTCATACATATAGCTGTATTCAATAAGTAATGACGCTCCATCGCGTGATGCATTTGAACCGATAGCAATAAGCTCTTGTGATTCAATGAGTGTTTTTTCTTCTAGATGATGATCGCTTGGACTTACAAAATCATCCAGATGATCTTGCACCACTTTGGCGATTTCTTTGCTTAAACGAGCATTTGGAAACTGAGGTTCAGGGATATATATTGCAAAACCGGAGTATTCTCCACGTTCATCCCATCTTCGGTCGGGCGAGTCGTTGAAATGTATGTGGAGCACTATATCAATTGCATTTAGATTTGCCCATTTATTGATACCATAGAGTCGTACGCGTACGTCTTGGCCAGCAAAGTTGTGTTTGTTGGTCGCTTTGCTTTGGAATGTACCACTCTGTACCCCGTCAATAACTTTTAGTGTTTGCTCGGTAGCGAAGGTAAGTATCTCTTCTCTATTTTGTGTAAAGTAGTTTTCAAGGGGTGTGGTGTATGCACCAGTAGTAAAGTCACGCGTCGTGAGTGCAAGAAATTTTGGATTGTCATTAAACTTCTCAAAGAGTGTTTCTGCAAGCAAAAGATTGAGGTCTGCTTCACGATAGTCTTGAAATGCTGTCCCAGAGTATTCATTGTCGTGTCCAGGAACGATCATAATACGTATTGGCCGCTCGCCATATTCAGACGTAATTCGTTCAGGTGAAAAGGTTTCTTGGAATTGTGCACCTGTCGGATAGGGAAAAAACAATATGACACCAAGAAGTATGGTGGTGAATAGGCTATGCAAATGGGTAGAGTATTTCATTGAAGTGTTTAATATGGTTGTTTGTATCTAGTTCAATACCTTCTTTTTTATATAATCGCAATCGTTCTTTTTCATATTTTTTACTTACCCATATTCTACCATCTGCATACACAATGCGGTGGAAAGGGATATCAGTTTGTCCATTTGTATACGCTTTTGCCAAAATGCTGGTGATGCTTTGTGCTGCCATCGCGCCGCCTCCGGCGGCGCGTGCAATTCTGCCGTAGGTACTCACGCGACCCGCTGGAATAGATAGAGCAATGTCTACTACCCGTTCGCTAAAGGTTTTTTGTTCTGTTTGTTTGCGAGGCATTTAACGAATTGCTATTGAAAATGAGATGGTGTCGTCTGCATAGATGTCTTCTTTTTTGCGTACCTGTGCTTTGAGGGGGAGGAGGTAGGTGCCACTTCGCCTGTCAGGGAAAATAGAGGTGTTCCAGAATGTTTTGCCAATGGTAACTGTCACTGGCAATGAGCCAAATCCACGAGCATTACTCCCGTGTTCTTTTTTGATTAATTCAGTTTTTTTCTTATTGATACTCACAAAGTGCCAACCGGTCATACCAGGGTAGAGCCAGACTTTTGAGCGAAGACGGTAGGTAGACATTGAGAATAGTATATAGGGTATAGGTGACAGGGTATAGGGTGAAAAATAGAATGACCGCGCTGTGGGGCGCGGTCGGGGAAGAGACTTCAGAATGGAGGACCTTCTGTGCGTAAGGAATTGAGGACACATAGTGACCCAAGAAAGAAGTATACTGTTAGGCCAATGATGGCGGTCTCTGTGGAGGGGTTTTCCATAAGTTTCCATGTGACGAGACCGATCAAGAGCATTCCCACATAGGTCCAGAAACGTGGAATTGGCTTGCCGTCAAAGTTTTCTAGGGGAATGAAAGGGAAGAGTAGGACCAGAATGAACCCTGTTATCAGTGAGCGCATCGTCTCCATTGTGTTCCTTTCTCAGGTTTTTGCCTGAGTCGTTTTGTGAACGTAATCTATGCTCATCCTAAAACATTAAAAAACATTTGTCTATAAAGTATGCTCATAGGATGGGACGAAGACAGTAGATTGAGAACAACATATGGGTGACAGGGTATAGGGTGAAAAAGTGTCAAAAAGCCTATTTTGTGTTACAATTTCACCGCAAAATTGATATTTTGCCGGATCGTCTAATGGTAGGACACATCCCTCTGGAGGATGTTATCTAGGTTCGAGTCCTAGTCCGGCAGCAAATTAAGGAGTCAAAAGCATGTCTTTTGACGACTGTAATTTGGTAGCCGGACTAGGACTCGAAAAGGTTGCCTACTCTTTTCTTAAAGAGTGACAACCTGTACTGATCCTGTAAGGATCGAGACTCCAAGTCCGGCAGCCAACTCGAGCACGGTGTTTCGCGCCCTAGGAGGATCGAAACAACGTCGAGTACTATTCCGAAATTGCATACCTGCTGAGAGCAGTATCCAGAGCAAAAACACTTCTAAGCGGAAGTGTTTTTTGTTGTTTTATATTACAACAAAGTATGCTATAACCTTTTTATGAAAGATGATGCCAAAAAGTTGGGAGAAAATCTCAAAAAAATCAGAACCAAAAAAGATATTAGTCAAATAGAACTCGCTAGAATATTGGGCGTTGATCGGTCTTTTGTGAGTAATATCGAGAATGGAAAGAATAATCCAACCCTTTCAACTATTACTAGTTTAGCTAAAGCGTTGGGTGTCTCGACTAACGAACTTTTGAAATAATTTATGACAAACGATCTAACATTTATTACGAACGAGAATGGAAAGAATCTAAAAGATAGATTCACCAAGTTAATTAAAGACACAAGATTTTTCGATGTTTTAGTTGGTTATTTTTATACTAGTGGTTTTTATGCTATTTATCCTCAACTTGAAAAGACTGACAATAGGGAAATTGTGGAAAATTCTCCGATTGATGATTTCTGGGGAATTGGTCCTGAGGGTAATGGAGAAAATCAACTAGGCAAGCCTTGGATGAAAATTAGAGACAAGTCATAAAAATAGTCGTCATCTGATATCTATGTAACCTCACATACTCCACCTGCGTTTAAGAGGTACATGAAAAATCCATTTCTCAACGCGTTTTTGGCGGCGCTTTATATTGTCGGAATCGTGTTCTGTGTTAACTCCTTTGCCTCTCTGGTTGATGGGCCAGACGAGACGCTAGTTATTCCAATAGTACTACTCTCACTCCTCGTGCTCTCAGTCGCAACAATGGCTTTCCTCTTTTTCTACGAACCGCTTCGCCTGTTAATAGAACATCAACACCGAGACGCTACTCTCTTTTTTGGAAAGACTCTTGGCACGTTCGCTCTTATTGTGGGAGTGTTTGTACTAGTGTTGTTTTTGTGAAAGATTGCACACTTGGTGTGTCATTTTGAGGTTTATTTTGTAATAAAAACTCTTCTCAGTTGTAATAATAAGTGAACCAGGAAGAGTAGTGACACACAATAAAATTGGCGGATGCCTCATCATAGACGTATATTCACTGACTCTCACCAAGGTTCACTAGAGTATATATATTCCATTAATAACTAATATTTAGCACTAACTATGAAGAAACAAATTCTTATTCCATTTCTTGCACTTGCGCTCTTTGCTTCAGTGGCAACAAGTGCAAGTGCTTTTGGAGGAAACATTGACAGCATAGCATTTGATGAATTATCAGTTGATTTAACAAATGCACAAATAGTAGCACTTGAAGAAGCGCATTCTCTTAGACAAATAGCACACGAAGATGCACAAATTATTCTTGAGAATGCCGGGATTGATCAAGATACAATGCGTGAGGTTCGTCGAGCAATGCATGAATCGCAACACAAAACACATGAGGCGGTTCGTGTAGCAATTGAATCTGGAGACTATCAGGCATTCTTGACTGCCGTTGAAGATATGCCGCTTGCTGAGATAATTAATTCTGAAGCAGACTTCATCACTTTTGTAGAAGCGCACACATTGAGAGAAGCAGGTGACTATGAAGGAGCACAGGTACTTATGGAAGGACTTGGTGTTAAGCGGCCAGAGGGTTTCGGTTCCGGAGGGCATAGAGGTGGAGCTCATTTCGGCAAATAGTAAATGATTCAAGGAGAGTGTCTTGTATCTATTTGTAGAATAGTCACATATAAGCGCATACGTGCGCTTATATGTGGTAGGTATGGCGGTGTGTAATAATAACTGTAATGAATCAACGTTCAGATGAAATAATTGTAGAGGAAGTGAAGCGTGGCGCTAGTGAAGCATACGGCGAGCTTATTGAACGATATGAGCACAGACTCAAGCGGTACGGAAAAAAATTTCTTTCACGGAAAGAAGACATTGAAGATTTAGTACAGGATATTTTTGTCAAAGCATATGAACATCTTAATGCATTTGATTCTAAGTTACGCTTCTCACCATGGATATATAGAATCGCTCATAACACCTTTATAAATGAGTTGAAGCGTCAAAGTAGGTACGGTAATGTATTTGATGCAGAGGTTATTTTACCACTTGTCCCAGCACAGGAAAAAACAGACACCCCCATACTTGAGCAAGAAATTACAGAAGAACTTGAACATCTGCTAACATTTCTTGAACCAAAATACAGAGAAGTTATTGTATTGTACTATTATGAAAATTTGCAGTACCAAGAGATAAGTGATGTCTTGAAAATATCTGTCTCAGCGGTTGGTGTTCGGATGACACGTGCTCGAGAAAAACTTCGGTCACTGTATAATCAGAATAACTATGAATAAGTTAAAAGAAAGGTTGCTTAATAAAATACAAAACCAAGAAGTGCGTATGGTGCCGCGATGGCAGGAGACACTCAAGGCTTTATTGTGGGGTTTTACTGCTGTGCTTATTGGGCTTATTTCCGTGTACTTACTCAGTTTTATTTTCTTTATTTTTTATCGGTCTGGTATTGCTCTTGCTCCTTTTTATGGCTGGCATGGAGTACTCATTTTTCTCTCTTCCTCACCATGGTTATTGATAGGTGTCCTTGGGCTCTTTTTATTAACCCTTTATGTATTGGTAACACACTATTCGTTTAGTTATCAAAAACCACTTCTTTACACGATTATCGCTCTTGTGTGTGGTGTTATTGTGCTTTCTACAGTAGTACAAGGTGCCCAAATTCATCAGAAGATAGAACTTTTTAGTGAGCACCGTCCAATTGCTGGACTCGCACCTTTGTACAAAGGTATTGAAAACAGGCGACCAGAAGGGGTGCTTGTCGGGGTCATCACCTCTTTTGAAGATGAGTATATTACTGTGCAGACATTAGAGGGAAAAGAGTTTTTTGTAACACTGATACCTCAAACAAAGTATTTACCTGAGGAGTTGAAAAACGGCTCACTTGTTATTGTAATAGGGGAGCGCACTGGCGACACTGTGGTGGCATACGGTATTCGTTCATTTGAAGAAAAGAGATTATCTCCACATCACTTCAATAAGCTAAAGGCTCGAGGTATATAAGGTATCTTAAAGTTATCATTCTCGTAAGTATTTGTATTGGGGAAGAAGTAGATACAAAACACCCCCGACGAGAGTCGGGGGCGGTGTTCGTCTCGTGAGACGAACGGTGTCAATTTATCCGCGAGCACAGGTGGAACGGATATCCGCGAGACGGGGAAAATGGATAGTCTTTCGTATCTCCTCTCCGTTGAGAGTCCAGTTGGTGGTTAACTTTTTGCCGGAAAGCCACTCCCTATAGAGGACGCGACTCACCGGTATACTGATGTAGCCAAGACCTCCACTCTGAGAAATGAAAGGAGTGTTGTGTACACTCACGCTCCCTTCTTCAAAATCAATACGGATTCGCTCTACTGATTCTGGGAGCAGTTCCAGTGACCAGAAGTCAAAGTCAAACGCCACCTGATCCCTATTGAGGCGACAGATGTGTTCTGACAGATCAAAGGTGGGGAAGTGATCCTCTGGAAACTGCATAACCGCTTCTGAGTTCCCGTCGCCGAAGGCAATGGTGAATGAGTAGTCCCCAGACTTTTTCAGTTGTGCAACT
>CBDUNJ010000003.1:0-15045 GCA_965368565.1 uncultured bacterium | reverse complement strand
AGGTCAAAGAAAGATGTAATGAAAGAGGTGTGTGATGAGGTATTTGCACTTTCTAATATTGAACTGACAGACCATCGAAAGTCAGAAGGTGGTGTACCAGTTATTGGTGAAGGAAGTTTGGATGCAAACATTATGGTTATCGGTGAAGCGCCTGGTAAAAAGGAAGCAGAAACAGGGAAGCCGTTTTGTGGAAGGTCAGGGAAGATGTTGGATCAGCTTTTCGTATCTATCGGCGTGTCTCGTGACGAGGTATACATAACCAATATTGTCAAAGACCGTCCACCCAAAAATCGTGACCCACTTCCAGAAGAGATCGCTCTCTACGGACCTTTTTTAGATAGGCAGATAGACATCATCAAACCAAAAGTGCTTGTAACACTCGGGCGTTTTTCAATGGAGTACATACTGAAAAAATATAATCTTGAGTCTGAACTGGAACCAATTAGTAAGGCGCATGGGAAACAATATGAAGCACTGGCTCTGCATGGTAGGATAGGCATTGTGCCTCTGTATCATCCAGCCGCAGCAATCTATAACCGTTCACTGATTGAGACACTGACAGAAGATTTTAAAATATTGAAAAAGTATGGAGTTTAATGAGTATCAAAAACAGTCACGAAAGACCGCGATGTACCCTGAAATAGGGAAGTCATTTGTGTATCCAACACTTGGTCTTGTTGGTGAAGCGGGTGAAGTTGCAGAGAAAATAAAAAAGGTGATGCGAAATGATGAGGGGGAGCTTTCGGATGAAAAGCGAGCTGAATTACAAAAAGAAATAGGTGACGTGCTATGGTATCTTGCGCAACTTGCCACGGAGCTTGACCTAACACTTGAGGATATTGCCATTACAAACATAGAAAAGTTGCAGTCGCGCAAAGAGAGAGGAGTATTGCATAGTGAGGGAGATAATAGATAACGTATTATGAAAAAAACACAAAAACTAAAAACTGAGTGGAACTTAAAACACTTTTATAAAGGCATCACTGACCCACAGATCCAAAAAGATGTTGAAAGAGTAAAGCGTTCATATGATCGTTTTGCAAAGACTTACAATGGTCGGAAAGATTATTTGACGTCTGTTACACAATTAGTTAAGGCGCTTCATGAGTATGAGCGACTGATGAAAAGAAATAACTATACGTTTACGCTCTACTTGCAGTATGTGCTGAGTATTGAGGGTCAAAATACTACTGCGCGCGCCTTGGCAAACAAGATAGAAATGGAAATGCAGGAGTATGAGAATAAAATAACTTTTTTTCGACTTGCGCTCGGCTCTATTTCTAAGAAGAAACAGAAAATATATTTGAAAGACAGACGACTTGAACGTTACCATGAATTACTCCGGCATGTGTTTGATTATGCAAAGTATCAGCTTACAGAAAAAGAAGAAAAGATTCTTTCCCTGAAATCATTGCCTGCACATGATATGTGGGAGCAGGGCGTTGAGAAATTGTTGTCAGGGAAAACCATCCGCCACAAAGGAAAGCAGATACCAATTTCACAAGCAGCAAATATGATTTCAAACCTACCGACAAAAGAACGTCAGGTGGTTCATAAAAAATTGAATCGAGTGCTCATTGACGAGGGGAGCGATTTTGCTGAGAGTGTACTTAACGCGCTTTATATTGATAGAAAGATTTCTGATGAACTTCGTGGCTTTAAGAAGCCTTACGAGGCAACACTGCTTTCACATGATATGGACGAAAAAACAGTACTCACTTTAGTAGAAACTGTGACAGATAATTTTTCTATCGCTAGACGCTTCTATGCCATAAAAAAGAAGCTGCTTGATGTAAAAAAACTTACCTACGCAGATCGTAATGCTTCAATAGGGAAAGTTAAACAGACTTTTACGTATGAAGAATCATATAGATTGCTTTATGGAGTATTTGGTTCTGCAGACTTGCGTTTTGCTCGAATACTTGAACGAATGGCAAAAGACGGTTTTATTGATGTGTATCCCAAAAAAGGAAAGCGTGGAGGGGCATTTTGCTCTAGCTATCACGACAACCCTACATTTGTTTTTTTGAATCACGTGGATACATTTGATTCACTGACCACTTTTGCACATGAGATGGGGCATGCAATTCATTTTGAATTAAGTAAACCCTTGCCAATTATGTATCGTGGTTGTTCTACCGCTGTTGCTGAGACGGCGAGTACTCTTTTTGAGGGAATTGTGTTTGAGTATGTATTTGAAAAACTTACTCCAAAGGAGCAGATCATTGCGCTTCATGATCGCCTCAATGACCTTGTGAATACAATTTTTCGTCAGATTGCAGCATTTAATTTTGAATTAGATCTCCACAATAGAGTCCGTGAAGAAGGATTTGTTGGGAAAGAGGTGATGGCATCTATGCTTACCGAGCATCTCAATGCATACACTGGACCAGCAATGACCATAACAAAAGAAGATGGCTATCAGTTTGTTAGCTGGGGGCATTTCCGCTGGTCATTCTATGTCTATTCATATGCATTTGGTGCACTGTTAAGTATGGCACTTCTTCGTCGCTATAAAGAAGATCCTGTATTTATGCAACGCATTATTACTTTTCTTGAGTCTGGCGAGTCGAAGAGTCCATACTCTATTTTTAAAGAAATGGGTATTGATATTTCTAGCCCGCAATTGGTGGCAGATGGACTCAAAGAGATAGAGGATACTATCGAGACATTGGAAGCATTGATCAAAAAACACAAATGAGTATTCGACCAAAAAAGACAATATTAGAAAATGGTCTTCGGGTTGTAACCGTTCCTATGAAGGATAACAAGACAGTATCTATTGTTGTCTCTGTTGCCACTGGCTCTGACTATGAATCAAAAGAGGAGAATGGGATTTCGCACTTTTTGGAGCATATGGCATTTAATGGGACGGAGAATTACCCAACTGGCAAAGAGGTTGCGTTAGCACTTGACGGTATTGGCGCACAGTACAATGCATCAACAAGCAGAGAAGCAACCAAGTATTATGGTACAGCGCACATCAGGCACTTTGATCGTCTCTTTGATGTTTTGTCCGATATGTATCTCAATCCAACATTTCCCGAGTATGAAGTGGAAAAAGAACGCAAAGTTATCGTTGAAGAAATCAATATGTATAAGGATGACCCGCAGGCGGTTGTATGGGGAAAACTTAACGAGCTTATGTATAAGGATCAGCCAGCGGGACGAGCCATTCTTGGTTTGAAGAAAAATGTAGAAGAAATGACACGTGAAAAGCTGTTGGCATATCAGAAGAAGCACTATGTGCCACAGGATACTATTGTAACAATCGCAGGAGGTATCACGCATCGTGATGCAGTACAAAAGGTGCGTGATGTTTTTGGTGATATGCCAGGGGGAAAGAAACATACAAAGAAAAAGACAATAGAAAAACAAAACAAGCCACAGGCACGAGTGGTATATAAAAAAACTGATCAAACACATATTCGTATTGGGATTCGCGCAGTTCGTTCGCACAATGAGAAGGATATGTGGCCGCTTATGGCGATACGTAGTATTTTGAGTGGTGGTATGAGTGGTCGTTTGTGGCAGGAGGTGAGGGAAGAACGAGGACTTGCTTATTACATAGGTGCCGACATACAAGATTACAGTGACCGTGGTGCATTTATACTTTCTGCTGGTGTTGGGAATAAGAGTGTAGAGGAGGCAATTATTGCCGTACTTACTGAAGTAGAAAAGATGAAAGAGAATGAGGTGGAACAAAGAGAATTAAGAAAAATACGCGATGCATATGCGAGCAGCTTGGTGCTTAGTAAGCAGACATCAAGTGCCTATGCACATTTTTATAGCACGCTTGAGACACTTAAGATTTCTTTATTTACACTTCCTGAAATGATTCGCACTTTTCGTAAGGTAACGCCACGTGACATTAGGCGTGTCGCAAAGAAGTATTTTAAGAATGAGAATCTGAATATGGCGCTGATTGGTCCATTTAAAAACGCGAGACGGTTTGAGAAGCTCTTGAAGCTGTAGTATAAAGAAGCTATGTCATTGTTTGTATTAGGACTTGTTGCGGTGTCGGTCGGTGAGATTCTTCTTGCCTTTACCGTGATTGCTGTACACAGCCACATCATTAAAGAGCATAAAATAGACAGGGACGTGCTTCGCACAATGAAAAGTGAGCGACGTGTTGCATTTTACGCACTCGCATTGATTATTTTAGGCACAGTGATGCAACTTGTCGAATATCTTCTATAACATATGCAATCACACGACATACGAAAACGATTTTTGGATTTTTTTGAGAAGCGGGGTCACGCAATTATTCCGTCTGCTTCTTTAGTGCCGGAAAATGATCCGACCACACTTTTTACTGGTTCTGGTATGCAACCGATGGTGCCATATTTACTTGGCGAGAGTCATCCGATGGGTACACGGATTGCCGACTCACAAAAATCTTTTCGTGCTGAAGATATTGAAGAGGTGGGAGACAATCGACATACGACTTTTTTTGAAATGCTTGGAAACTGGAGTTTGGGTGACTACTTTCGTGATGAACAAATCAGGTGGATGTCGGAATTTCTCTTTGATGAAATCGGCATAGATCCTAAAAAACTATATATCACTGTTTTTGATGGTGATGAAAAAAATTCACTACCTAGAGATACTGAATCCGCTGAGTTGTGGAAGACTGTCTTTGCAGAGAAAGGTATTGATGCACAGATTGTTGAGATTGGTACTGAAGAAAAAGGTGCAGAAGTTGGTATGCAAGGTGGACGCATTTTTTATTATGGCTCAAAGAAGAATTGGTGGAGCCGTGCTGGTGTTCCCGAGAATATGCCTATTGGTGAACCAGGCGGTCCTGATTCGGAAATGTTTTATGAGTTTTCTGAAGTGAAACACGATCCTGCATTTGGTGAAAAGTGTCATCCAAATTGTGATTGCGGACGGTATTTGGAGATAGGAAATAACGTATTTATGACCTATAAGAAGGTTGATGAAAAAAAATTTGAACTACTACCTCGTAAGAATATTGATTTTGGAGGAGGGCTTGAACGCATCACGGCTGCAACAAACGACACAGCTGACGTGTTTAGAATAGATACACTTTGGAGCATTGTTAAAAAAATTGAAGAACTCACTGGTCAAAAATACGAAGAGCACGAACTTGCATTTCGCATCATAGCGGATCACATTCGCGGTGCCGTGTTTATGATTGGAGATGGTGTTATGCCAAGTAACACTGAACAGGGATATTTTGTACGCAGGTTGTTGCGTCGGGCAATATTTCAATTGAATAGACTGAAATCCGATATTCCAATTGGTGCACTTGCGAATGTGGTTGTTGATGAGTATAAGGACCACTATCTTAATCTTGCAGAACAAAAAGATAGTATATATTCAGCAATAGCAGTTGAGGAGACAAAGTTCTCAGTAACAATTGATTCGGGACTTAAGCAGTTTGAGAAGGCAAGCAAGGATGGTTCACTTTCTGGTATTGAGGCATTCAATTTGTACCAGACCCACGGATTTCCAATTGAGATGACGGAAGAGCTCGCTGAAGAAAAAGGTATAAAGGTAGACAGGGAAGCTTTTGATCTGGCGCTTAAAGAACACCAAGAGAAATCACGTACTGCATCAGCAGGGAAGTTTAAAGGTGGATTGGGTGACGCGAGTGAGGAGACAATCAGGTATCACACAGCAACACACCTGTTGAATGCGGCATTGCGTGAGGTGCTCGGTGAACATATTGAACAGAAAGGTTCAAACATTACACCAGAACGACTACGTTTTGACTTTTCGCACGGAGAGAAACTTACTGATGAAGAGAAACAACAGGTGACTGATTGGGTGAATGAGGTGATTCAAAAAGATCTACCAGTAACCTCTGAAGAGATGCCTATAGAGAAGGCGCGAGAGATTGGAGCCCTGGGTGTCTTTGGTGATAAGTATGATGATGTCGTTCGCGTGTATACCATTGGCGACCCTGAGAATCCTGTAAGTCGCGAAATCTGTGGTGGTCCTCACATAGAGCACACAGGGGAGTTGGGTGTGTGTCGTATTAAAAAAGAACAGGCAAGCTCTGCGGGTGTGCGGAGGATAAAAGCGATTTTAGAGTAAGCAGAAAGTAGTAAGTAGTGAGTAGATAAAAATGAGGCCCGCCGATGGTATCGGCGGGCGGGGTCTAGTGATTGAGGACATCCGATTCAAAAACACTGATGAACGCCTCAGGAGTGGAATCTTTCATGATTCCAGCAAGCACTCCAATTTCCTGAGCATAGCGAATTTGTCTGTCTGTGCCCCAGTAAAAATCGTAAGGGCGCATATGCTGTTGTCGGCACATTTCAACGAAGCCAGCACTGGCAACTTCGTTTGGATTACCCCAGGCCTCTCTGACGTGGTTTTGGAAAGTTGATGTGGTATTTAACCACTCTTCGGACTCCCTATTCTCCATAACTACTCCTCTCGAAGGTATTCTATTCTGTTAACATAATACTATGGAAATAGAAAAAGTCAAAAAGATATTTCTGTTCACTGCTTACCACTCACTCTCTTGTGTATAAATACAGGACAGTGCTCTAAAAAGATAGGGTATACTAAAGGTGCCTATGGGACTTTTTGGAAAAAAGAAAAAGGGAGAAAAGATTATTGCACTTTTTGATATTGGAAGTGCTTCTGTTGGAGCGGGTCTTGCTATTGTTGGGCGTGACGCAAAGCCGACTATCGTATATCAAACGCGCACCCCGATCCAATTCCAAGAAAATATGGAATTTGAGCGTTTTGTTGATATTACAATTGCCGCACTTTCTAAAGCTACGCACACACTTATTACTGAAGGATTCCGTCATCTGACGTTTACAAAACACGGCACTCGCTCTATTGATTCTATTTGTGTTTCTTTTGCATCACCATGGTATGTCTCACAGGTGAAAGTTGTTGAACACACTTATGACACACCACAAGAGATAACGCGCCAACACATTACAGATATATTACAAAAAGAGGAGGCGGCTTTTCTTAACTCTAAACTATCTCAGTATGCTGAGCAGACAGAAGAGAAACCAGAGATTATAGATAGGCGAGTAATTGGTATAACACTAAACGGATACTCGGTTGATGCTCCGTACGGAAAAAAAGCAACAACCTGCACAGTTACGATGCTTCTTTCAGCTATTTCTGAGCGGGTACATACACAAGTTGCACACGTTCTTGATAGCGCTTTTCACAACACTCCTGTTGTATACGACACCTTTGGCCTCATTGCTTTTTCAACACTTCGTGACCTCCTTCATCAAACGGACTCGTTTCTTTTTTGTGATGTGACCGGTGAAGTCACTGATGTCGGGCTTGTTAGGGAAGGGGATTTATTGCGATTAGGGTCCTTTCCTGAAGGAAAGCGTGACCTTGTGCGGGCTGTTATAAAGAAGTTTGCTACAAAACCTAGAGAGGCGGAATCTGCACTGGCACAATATGCTCGAGAGGAGGCAAGTTCTGATGAGACACTTAAGATGGAGGAGGTTGTGTATACACACAGAAATGTTTGGCAGAAAGCATTCCAAGAACTTCTCACCACTTTTAATGAAGGATATGCTGTACCACATACCGTTGCTCTTATGGCAGATAGTGCAGTTATACCAATTTTTGAAGGATACATCACAGGACTGCAACACAAAGGACCTATTGGTGTGGATCAAAAAATTGGGGTTGTGCTGCTTAATGAAGCATTTTTCACACCGCACATACATAAGCGAGGCAAGATTGTCGTTGACCCATTTATTGCTATTATCACACTTTTTTATGATAAGGTTGTCCGACTAGGTGATCCGTCTTAGTGTGGAATGACCACCTCTGTGGTGGTATACTCAGACTATCTATGACAAAAGAACCAATTCAAGATATGATACCTCCTCATAAACGTTCTATACGACGTATCGGCATTAGTCGTTCAAGCAAGAAACCTCGGCCACGCATTCAGCAAGAAACAGGAAGAAAGACTCCGATTGTGGGTAGCGTCAATAGAACCAGTCGTCCGTGGGCATTGTGGGTAATTGTGCTGTTGGTACTTATTGGTCTTGGAGGGGTGCTTGTCTCACTGTTTTTTTCAGGTGCAGAAATACGAGTGATACCCCGACAAGAGGTGGTTACTATTAACGGCACATTCTCGGCGCGACAGGGGGCAGAGTTTGGGGAACTTTCGTATGAGGTGATGAAGGTTGAGCAGAGTGCCTCTCGAGAAGTTCTTGCGCGCGGTGAAGAACAGGTTGAGCGAAAGGCAAATGGTTTTATAACGGTCTACAATACCTTTGATGAAAATCCGCAACGATTAATAAAAAACACACGCTTTGAATCACCTGAAGGGCTTGTTTTCCGTATAGCAGAATCAATAGTTGTGCCTGGAATGAAGGGGGATACTCCTGGTAGTGTTGAGGCGCGTGTTGATGCAGATACGTCTGGAGCAGAGTACAATATTAACCCAACACGCTTCACTATTCCTGGTTTAGAAAGTGATGCTGCTCGGTTTAAGGCTTTCTATGCAGAGTCAACACAAAAGATGAAAGGTGGTTTCTCAGGTGTAACAAAGGTGGTATCTGCAGATGATCAAGCGATTGCCGAGAGAGAATTAGAAACAGAATTGCGTGCACAATTACTTTCTGCTGGACACGCTCAAACACCTGAAGGATTCCTTCTTTTTGATGAAGGTACTTTTATTACATTTGAGACTCCCGTAGTTGAAGAGAGTACAAATGCCACTATGGCAACACTTACTATGCGAGGAACACTGTATGGTTTTGTTTTTGACGAAAAACAATTAGGTGAGTACATTGCACTTCAGACGGTCTCTAACTATGAACGAAGTCCCGTCGTAGTGTATAATCCAGAGACTCTTGAGGTGTCACTTCCACAAAAAGAGACTCTCATTCCGACAGGTCTTGAGCGGGTAGATGTTGTGTTGGCAGGAACACCACGCCTTGTTTGGCAATTTGATGTAACCACTCTAGTTAATGATCTGCTTGGTAAACAAAAAGATTTTGCCGAAAGTATATTTGAGAGGTACCCAGCGATTCAGTCTGCCGAAGTCGTTGTGCGACCTTTTTGGCGAAGCATATTGCCTGAAGACCCAAATAAAATAGAGGTTCAGGTTGAAATTGAGGAGTAGCGTGCCTGTCGGGGTGAAAGAAACCAGAGGGGGTTGCGAGTTATAGTGTTTTAGGTTACTATAGTGCACGTGTCTCTAGGGAAACGTCCGCCACGCCTGCCTCAGTTGTGAGAGAGGCTGCCGGGCGATTTGTTTCTAGGACGCACATTTAGAAAGTACACACGAGTGAATACTGAAAAAAAAGACGAAATAATAAAAGGCACCGTTAGCGAAGCTCTACCAAACACAGAGTTTCGTGTTGTCCGTGAAGATACAGGTGAGGAAATACTTACCTATCTTGCGGGTAAGATGCGGGTACACCGCATCCGTGTTCTCGTCGGAGATCAGGTTGAAGTACAACTTGACCCATATGGTGGGAAAGGACGTTTGGTGCGCAGATTATAAGGTATATGAAAGTAAAAGCTTCAGTTAAAAAAAGATGCAACAAATGTAAAACAGTCCGTCGTCGTGGACGGCTCTATGTCATTTGTGAGAATCCTCGACACAAACAACGTCAAGGATAGAACACATTCGCCCTTCTGTTGAGATCTCTGCTTGCAGAGATCTCAACAGAGGGACAGCGAAACCTCTACCACATAAACTAGTATGAGAATTTCAGGAGTAACACTTCCAGATAATAAGCGCATTGAGATTGCACTCACAGCTGTGTATGGTATTGGGCGTGAACGCGCTCACACAATCCTTGATGAGGCAGGTGTTGAGTACGGGAAACGTGCAAAAGACATTACCGAAAAAGAGGAAGCTGCAATACGTGCTCAGACAGAAGTCTTTACTGTTGAGGGTGACTTGAAGCGTCAGATTTCGGGAAATGTGAAACGTCTTAAGGACAGCGGTACATTTCGTGGGTCACGGCACGCAAAAGGTTTACCTGGTCGCGGTCAGCGAACAAAGACAAATTCACGTACACGACGTGGCAACGTCCGAAAGACAATGGGCTCAGGAAAGAAGAAGGTAGAGAAGAAATAGTGTTTATATGGGTAAAAAACGTATTGTAAAAAAGAGTGGTGGAGCAGATGCTGGTAAAAAGGCAGGTGCTCGTAGTGCACGACTTTCTCGAAAGAAACTTCCTGTCGGTATTTTGCACGTTGAAGCAACGTATAATAACACAAAGGTTGTTCTTACTGATCCTGAAGGTGCTGCAATCACATGGTCTTCAAGTGGGTCACTTGGATTTCGCGGTGCAAAGAAAGGGACACCATTTGCAGCGGCAAAGGTTGGTGAGACTGTTGGTGAGCGAGCAAAGATACTTGGCACAAAAGATGTCCGTGTTATTGTTCGCGGTGTTGGGTCGGGTCGAGAATCAGCAATTCGTGGTTTTATAGCACAGACTGGCAGTACACTGCTTGCAATAGAAGACAGAACGCCAGTGCCGTTTAATGGCCCAAAGCCAAAGAAGCCACGTCGAGTATAAGAACGTTCGCCCTTCTGTTGAGATCTCTGCTTGCAGAGATCTCAACAGAGGGACAGCGAAACCTCACACATTCCTAATATGAAAATTGGTCCAAAGTATAAAATAGCACGACGACTTGGTCCTGATGTGTTTGAAAAGACACAGGGGGAGAAATTTGCGTTGTCAGAAGCGCGAAAGAAAAAAGGTCGTGGTATGCGTCGACGGAGAATGTCTAATTATGGTCTCCAGCTTATTCAGAAGCAGCGAGCACGTTTTATGTATGGTATTACAGAGAAGCAATTTCGTAATTATGTGCTTGAAGCTGTAGATACCGATGGTGCACAGCCAGCAGATATGCTATACCAATTGCTTGAAACACGGTTGGATAATACTGTGTACCGACTTGGTCTTGCACCAACACGTCGCTCAGCACGTCAGATGGTTTCTCATGGTCACCTTATGGTGAATGGTAAGAAACTCACTGTGCCATCACATCGAGTGAAGCAAGGAGATGTTATTACTGTCCGAGAAGGAAGTCGTGACAGTGTTCTCTTTACCAATTTGACGGAGACACTTGCAGAGAAAGCTACACCAGAATGGCTCAACTTTAATGTGGGTTTGTATGAGGGGAAAGTTGTTGGTATGCCACAACGTCCAAGTATTGGACTTGCATTTGATGTGGTTGCCATCCTCGAGTTTTATAGTAGATAGTAGATATATTAGTAACAGTTGTAATTCCTATAGGTATGTTTGACACAACAATTCAGATTCCATCAAAGCCAAAGAAGGTCCGTGAAGAGGGCTTCACTGGTACGTATCAGATTGATAATTTGTACCCAGGGTATGGGCACACGCTTGGCAACTCACTCCGACGCATTATTCTCTCGTCTCTTCCAGGGGCAGCTATTACTGAAGTTAAAATTGATGGTGTAGATCATGAGTTTTCAACAATTGATGGTGTAAAGGAAGATGTGGTTACTATTCTTTTGAACCTTAAGCAAGTTCGTTTTCGTCTTGATGGTGATGAAGCACAGGTGGTCACTCTTAAAAAGAAAGGAGATGGTCCTATTACCGCAGGTGACATTGAGACTCCAGGTCAGCTTGAGGTATTAAACCCAGAACAAGAGCTTGCACATATTACTGATAAAAAAACAGAGTTGGAAATTGAAATGACTGTTGAAAAAGGCCTTGGATATGTTGCCCGAGAAGTTCTTAAGAAAGATAAGGTTGCTGTTGGTGCAATTGCCCTTGATGCTAACTTTACTCCAGTACGCCGTGTAAATTATGAAGTAGAAAATATGCGTGTTGGTGACAGAACAGACTTCAACCGTCTCAATATTTTTATTGAGACAGATGGTACTATTACTCCTGAGGAAGTGCTTGAGCGTTCAATCTATATAATGATTGAACAACTCAAAGCAATTGTTGGTTTTGAGGAGCCAGTTGAAGAAGAGGAAGCACCAGAAGAAGATGCAGGACCAACAGCAAAGGAAGAAGCAGCAGCGCGAGAAGCAGAGCTTGAAGAAGAACGTGAGGAGTTTTTGAAGACACGTATTGAATCGCTTGCACTTTCAACTCGAACAGAAAACGCACTAACTGGTGCAAGTATACGAACAGTGGGTGGTTTGGTTCGAAAGAAAGAAGAAGACATTGCTGAGCTTGAAGGCCTTGGTGATAAAGGAATGCAAGAGATAAAGCGTGCTCTCGGCAATTACGGAATTACACTTAAATAAGTAAGTATTAGCATATGCGGCACCATAAGAAAAACAGAACATTAGGACGAGTTAAGAAACAACGAGAGGCGCTTTTGCGATCACTTGGACGTTCACTCGTGTTGCATGGACGCATTGAGACAACTGAAGCAAAAGCAAAAGAACTCCGTCCTTTTATTGAGAAACTTATTACACAAGGAAAAAAGGGGACACTTGCAGCACATCGAACACTTGTCTCGCGACTTAATAGTCAACGAGGTGCAACAAAAATAATTAAAGAAATAGCACCTCAATATGAGGAGCGCAATGGAGGGTATACACGCATCACCAAATTACCACGACGTGGTTCTGATGCAGCTCGACTTGCTGTTATTGAGTTTGTATAAGACACATGGTAAGCTCATCCAATTATATGGCAATACGAAATCACACAATTGACGCAACAGGAAAAACAATCGGACGAGTAGCATCTGAGGCTGCTTCTGTGTTGCGCGGAAAAGATACTCCTCAGTTTGCTCCTCATATTGTTCCGGATGTTACTGTCACTATTGAAAATGCTGCTCTTCTAAAAATAACAGAAGCAAAGAGGGATCAAAAAGAGTACACACGATATTCAGGATATCCTGGGGGATTGAAGTACCAAACACTTCGTGATCTTATTGCAAAAAAAGGGTATACAGAAGTGCTTCAAAAGGCTGTTTATGGGATGCTTCCAGGCAATAAGCTTAGGAAGTTAATGATGAAGCATTTGATAATTAACGAGTAATATGGCAACAAAAGAAACAAAAAAATATTACGAAGGTATCGGACGTCGCAAAGAAGCAGTTGCTCGTGTGCGCTTGACTGTTGCCACTAAGACTGCCTATGTCATTAATGACAAGTCGCTTACAGATTTTTTCACTATTCAGGAACAGGTGCTTACTGTTAAACAGCCGTTTGAGACAGTTGATGCTGGTGAAAAGTTTGCTGTTTCTGTACACGTGTCAGGTGGTGGAATGACAGCACAGGCAGAAGCAATTCGCCTTGGTATCGCACGAGCTCTTGAAAAGTTTAATTCAGAACTTCGAGGGGAGTTGAAGAAGGCAGGATACTTGAAGCGAGATCCTCGTTCTGTTGAGCGAAAGAAATTTGGTCTACGAAAGGCCCGTCGTGCCCCACAGTGGTCGAAGCGATAGCTTCGAGTATGTGGCTGGCACGACGAGGCCCAGCATCAAACTCAGCACTCATTTGAATAGACACACATTGCTGTTCTTGAGAGTTTCGGTGCTGGGCAGGTTGGGAACAACCATAGCGTGCCCCACAGTGGAGTAAACGATAATTTCTTATCGTTTACTCCGGTCGCGAAGCGATTTTCCGTTATCGACCAAAGGGAGATAGGAAAAAGGTGGACGACACAAAGTGGCGAAACGATAATTTCTTATCGTTTACTCCGGTCGCGAAGCGAAAAGGTTTCCTTATTCCTCACTCTACAGTCGACCACGTATGTATACAAAGAATCAATGTTCAGATGTTGGTTCTTTTGCTATACTACCCTACATATAGTAATCAGTGATTCAGTACGCTATGAGTAAAAAAATTGACAAAGATAAAAAAGATAGTTATACTGAAGACAGTGCAGAAGAGGTGACTTTTGAGATGGAAGAAGAGGAAGTTATGGAAGGGTCTCTCAATGATAAATTGAAAAAGTTACGGACTCAATTAGGGGAATGTGAAGCTGAAAAGTCAGAACATCTTGCTGGATGGCAGCGAGCAAAGGCTGATCTTATTAATGCGCGCAGAGAAGCAGAAGAAGAAAGCATTCGACGATCAAAATTTGCAACCACATCTCTTATTGAGGAGCTCTTGCCGGTCCTAGATAGTTTTTCAATGGCTCGGGGCAATGTTGAAGCATGGGAGTCAGTAGATGCAAATTGGAGAAAAGGTATGGAGCAGGTGCATAGTCAGCTTGAAAGCGTATTGAAGTCACAGGGCTTAGAAGAAATTATGGCGCAAGGAGAAGTGTTTGATCCTGAGCGACATGATGCAGCGGGGACAATACCAGTGAGTGTTAGAGAAAATGATAACGTGGTCCAGAATGTCATTCAGCCAGGATATCAGATATGGGAAAGAGTTATTCGACCAGCACGTGTCATTGTCGGAGAATATTCTGAAGAATAAAGAAAAAGTCCGGGCACACGATATATATTTTGTAAGAGATAATCACATACATATATGGCAAAAATTCTAGGAATTGATTTAGGTACAACAAATTCAGCAATGGCAATTATTGAAAGTGGGGAGCCACGCATTGTAGAAAATGCAGAAGGAGCTCGGACAACCCCATCGGTGGTTGCTATCTCTAAAACAGGGGAACGACTTGTCGGCACTGTTGCCCGTCGCCAAGCTGTTACCAATCCAAAGAATACCATTTATGGTATCAAGCGTTTTATTGGACATATGTTCACAGATCCATCTGTTGTTCGTGACAAAGATTCTGTACCGTATGATATACAAAAAGGTGATGACGATGGTGTTGTCGTACAGATGGGTGATAAGGCATATCGTTCAGAAGAAGTATCAGCAATGATTCTTTCAAAAATGAAGCGTGATGCTGAAGCAAAAATAGGTGAGGTTATTACAGAAGCCATCATCACAGTTCCTGCATACTTTAATGACGCACAACGAAAAGCAACAAAAGACGCTGGTAAAATCGCCGGTCTTGAAGTGAAGCGTATTATTAATGAGCCAACAGCCGCCGCTTTGGCATACGGTTTTAATAAACGCGCAAATGAGCAAATTGTTGTCTTTGACTTTGGAGGAGGTACTTTTGACGTATCAGTTCTTGAAGTCGGGGATGATGTTGT
>CBDUNJ010000002.1:0-15433 GCA_965368565.1 uncultured bacterium | reverse complement strand
TATACGGAACTCTATCATCGCGGACCCAAGAATGTGCCCCGCATCTTTTAAATATACAGTAAGATCATCAGTAACACTTAATTCTTCGTGATAGTTGAGGCCTTTCCAATTTTCAAATGTTTGACGCACTTCTTGCTCAGTATAGAGAGGATCCACTCCCTCTCGAGCAGCTTGTTCGCTTATGATACGCACCGTGTCTCGCAATGACACTTCTGCAATCTTTCGTGTCTGTGGTGTTGAGTAAATAGGTCCACGAAAACCTTCTTTAATCAAAAAAGGAATTCTTCCAATGTGATCAAGGTGTGCATGTGTTACAAAAAGCGCATCGAGCTCACTTGGATTATATGTAAAAGGGTCTCGATTGCAGTTATCGCAAAAATCTTTACCTTGCGTAAGTCCACAATCAACCGCCACAAAACTTGTATCTGTCTTAAGTGTGAAATGTGCACCGGTCACTGTCCCAGCACCTCCGTGAAATGTTATATCTGCTTGTATCATCTTAGAAATTCTTATGAGTAGAATGAATTAGAAGTTCTTAGACCCCGTTAGAGATAGGGTGTACTTCCGCGCCCGCAAGCTCTAATGGGATATGTCATCAGTATACCTTACTTCTTCGATATCTTTTTGTGGAATGAATGCAAAAAAAGCAGCCAGTGCACCAAGAGAGTCCATAAGTAAATCCATAAGTGTGTCTGATACAATATGTGCCTCAATTAAATGAATACCTGCGACACCTTCAAATACCTCCCACGCAACACCGATGATAAGCGTCCCCATAAGTGCCACAAGAAAGAGTCTCGCTTTTCGCTGATCACATATACGCATACAAAAATAATGGTATGCCCAAAGAACAGCCAGACCAGAGAATACACCCCCAAGAAAGTGCATAACAATATCAAACCACCAAAATTGGAAATACAGATGATGCGCATTTGCGTACCAATTAAGACCTGCAAGCACTCCAGATACTACTAATAAAATACTAAGTTGTTTTTGCCGAGTGTTCATATTAGAGATTCTTTGCGAGTCCTCGAGTTTAGAATGTCTTATACCGAGCGACTCTTATGCGAGAACACCCTAGTGCTTGGTGTTTTTCTAATCATTGTCTCTGAGTTCATTGAATACTATACACCATAGAGGTCGCTCGCTTAATAAAAATATAGTCGCACAACCCCTTTTTTTACTAACAAAATATCCGTACCGACTGAAGAAAGGTGGTACGGATGTTTTGGTAGGGCTACTCAGAGATGCTCCTAGCTTGTGCCAGGTGGGTGCCCGCAGAGCTACTTCAATGAAGCAACACTATATAAGGCTCCCAATAAAATGCATAGATCTAGATAATACTCTAAATAACCCTACATATAGTATACACCCCAAACGCTCATCGTCACGTATATAACCAAGAAAAACATATCACCTCTAGTCTGTACAGACTAAGAGCGATAATAAAAGCTCAACAGAGGCTTATTCATCAACTCCAAATCGCTTATATTCAAAAATTACACTATTACCAAACCAATGTTTAATTTCATGCTCAGCCTCTTCTGGTGTTTCTGACGCATGTACAATGTTTCCAACCGCGCGTTTCTCCATATTTGCCAATAAAGGCGAGTCGTTTGAAAAATCTCCACGAATTGTTCCCATATCCGCCAGATACGGCATTGTTGGGCCGGCGATTTTACGTACCATATCAACCGCATGGATGCCCTGCACTACCATACGAACCAGCGGGGCTGATGTCATATATTCAACAAGCCAACCACGTACTTCTGTTCCTAGCTTAAATGGATCATCTGTTCCGATCTCATCTTTTGGATTAATATTATATTTTTCATAGGTATTTAATGTTTTTTCACCTAGTCTAGTAATCCACTCCTTGTCTTTTGGATAGTGGTTATCAATTTCTTCTTTTGTTGGCTGAAACATTTCAATCGCAACGATTTTCAAATCTCGCTGTTCAAGACGGCGAATAACCTCACCAATGAGCCCCTTGCGAACCCCATCTGGCTTCACCATCAAAAATGTTTTTTCTTCTTTTGGATGTGTCATATTTTTAGTTTTCTAGCTCAATAACCCGCACAGAATAGCATGTTTTAAGCCTCTTTGTAAGCAGTAAGTATCTCTGGTTCACCACTGGTGACAACAACCGTGTGTTCAAATTGTGCAGTGCGAGAGCCATCAGTTGTATAGTACGTATACCCATCATCAGCCAACCGAATCTCATCTTTTCCTTCTCCGACAATTGGCTCAATAGCAATAACCATACCTTCTTTGAGGGAGACGCCTGTTCCTGGTGTACCAAAATTTGGGATAAAGGGCTCTTCGTGAACCGCTCTACCAACACCATGTCCACCAAGGTCTTTCATAGTAGTGAACCCATATTTGTATGCAGCTTCCTCAGCAGCGTGTCCAATATCACCAGTTGTATTACCGACACGCGCTGCTGCAATCGCTTGATCGCGCGACTCTATCGCCGCTTGCACTAACCTTTGTGCAGTATCATCAATAACTCCCACACCAACAGTAAGTGCCATATCAACAACTAAACCTTCGTACACAAGACCTGCATCAATAGTGAGGATATCGCCTTCTACAAGTAGTTGCTCTGTCTCATTTGGGATGCCGTGAACTATCTGATCATTCACAGATACGCAGAGCGTTGCGGGAAATGGTCGATCTGCACCTTCGGGTGTGTAGCCAAGGAACGCTGGAACAGCGCCAACTGCTCTAATTCGCTTTTCTGTTTCATTATTAAGTTCCTCAGTAGACACACCAGGCGCTACAAGCGCCGCCACAGCATATAATGTCCTAGAAAGATGTGCACCTCCTTCTCGTAGCAAAGTGAGTTCTTGTGTGTTTGTAATACGCATTATACTAATGAAGCAATAATTTCTGAATGTACGTCTTCAATAGATTGCTCCCCATTTATTTCAATAAACTGATAGTAGGGATGCTCACGATACCACTCAACAGCAGGCAGTACATCTGTATCAAACCAAGCCAAGCGGCGCTCAACGTCATCCATCTCAATATCATCTTCACGGCCACGAGCACTCATTCGCTCCCGAGACCATTCATTTCCAACATTGATATAAATAATATGTGGCTTCTCGCGTTTATAGAACTCAAAAGCCGAGTGAAGTACGCGTGCCTCTGGCTGTTTTCGTGGTGTCCCGTCAATAATGAGATGCTGATCTATTTGTATGTGTTCAAGCATCTCGTGTGACCACATATGCACTGCCAAAAACTCAGGTTGCAACCCACCTTCATTGCTAATGGCACGAGCGAGGTCGGCTGAATGAGATTCTCCTTTCAAAAAATCCCTAAATCGCGCACCTGTTTCCATATACAACAGTGGTCTATCTGGGTCATTTTTTTTAAGATACTCCATCAGGAAAGCTGCCTGTGTTCCTTTTCCAGAACCTGAACGGCCGATAAAAACAGATGTATGTTGTTTTTTCATATGTCTCTATAGTATCAAAAAACTGCCCTAGAGGGCAGTTTTTTATCTGTATTAGTACTCTCTCATTGAGATTTGTGCATCCACGCGCTTCACTAGGTCAATAACAACCGAGACAACAATAAGGAGGGCCGTTCCTCCAATAGTGAGTGATGCAAAACCGGTAATACCCTGAAGGATAATTGGCAGTACCGCAATACCTCCTAAGAAGAGCGCACCTACCAAGGTAAGTCGCGTGAGTACATTCCCAATATACTCAACTGTTGGTTCGCCAGGACGAACTCCTGGGATAAAGGCGCCACTTCGCTGAAGGTTGTCTGCAATACTCTCTGGGTCAAAGGTAATTGCTGTATAGAAATACGTAAATACAAACACGAGTACAAAGTATGCTGAACCATAGAACCACTGATTTTGAAGCAGTTCAAGAAGGAATGAAGAAATACGCTGAACTATATCACTGTCAACGTTTGCTAAAAAGCCAAGTACCGTCTGTGGGAAAAGAAGGATGGAGAGCGCAAAGATAATCGGAATAACACCAGCTTGGTTTACTCGGATGGGGAGGTAGGTAGAAATACCACCATACACTTTATTGCCTCGTACACGTTTTGCATAGGTTACCGGAATTGGTCGTTCTGCTTCTGTTACTATAACCACACCGTAGGTAATGATAATGGCGACAACTAAGAAGCCTAGATATAACGGCAATTGATCAGGGGTAAAGGTGAAAATAAGTTCTTGTATTGTTGAAGGCAGTACGGCAACGATACCTGCGAAGATAAGCAATGAAACACCATTACCGATACCAAACTCTGAAATGAGCTCCCCAAGCCAGGTAAGCAATAGAGAACCAGCAACAATAATTGCGATATTAAGTGCAAATGGAAAGCCTGAAAGTGATGCAATAACGCCACTACGCTGCAAAATAAGAAGAAAACCAATACCTTGTACAACTGCGAGAGGTACCGTGAGTAAACGAGACCATTGAGAAATTTTGCGACGTCCCGCCTCACCCTCTTCGTGATATATCTCACGCATTCGTTCAGACACCACTGTCATCAGCTGCATAATAATAGAAGCGGTGATATAGGGGCTCAAACCAAGCATCACAATTGAGAGGTTTGCCAAACCACCACCAGAAAAAATATTCAAAAGTCCTAAGAACTGATTGTTTGAGAAAAACTGTTCAAGTTGAAACGTATCAACTCCTGGAACAGGAATTGCTGCCAACATACGAAAAAGTACCAACACCCCAAGCATAAAAAGGATACGGTTTCGTAAATCCGAATCCTGAAAAATATGTCTAATCTTTTGAAGAATGGTTTCCATTACTCTTTTTCTGAAACAGACCCGCCTGCTTTTTCAACAGCTTCCTTGGCAGCTGCTGAGATACGCACGTTCTCAACTGACACTTTTGTTGTAAGAACACCCTTAGCAAGCACCTTTATGTCCGGCAAACGTCCGCTCTGCTTTGAAGCCACGCCTTTTTCAACAAGTGTCTGAGGTGATACGACTTCACCTGCAGAAAACATCTTTTCAATGTCTGAAAGATTTATTGGAACCGGCTTTGTGCGACCATCGTTGACTGTCTTTGCTCGGTTAATACCATGTCCACGCAATTTTGGAATCTTCTTAAGAGTATCTCGTATCTCTGGGCGTGGTGTTCCACCGTGTTGCTTTTGTCCCTTGTGACCTCGTCCCGATGTCTTACCACGCTTACCACCACGTCCAACACGCTTCTTCTTCTTTAGCTTTGTATTCCTTTGTAGATCGTGAAGTTGCATGATACTACTTTTTTGATTTTAGTTGCTTAAGCGCTTCAATCGCTGCTCGAGCATTATTAAGTTTATTCTTACTACGTGTGTGTAGTTTTGCACCAACATCTTTAATACCAGCAAAATCTAATACGTCGCGAACAGAACTTCCTGCAGTAAGACCCTTACCTGGCGCAGGATAAATAATAACCTGTGCACTCTTGTATTTTGCCTCAACTTCGTGAGGAATGGTACCTTCTTTTGTACGAGGCACATTAATCATATTTTTCTGTGCATTTCGCATTGCTTTTTCAATTGCGAGCGCTGTGTCAGTTGCTTTACCAAGACCAACTCCGACTTTCCCGTTTTTATTACCAGCAACAAGAGATACTGAAAAACTAAATCGTCGTCCACCTGCAACAACACGTGTTACGCGGCGAATATCAACAATGGTGCTTTCAAATTCTGGACGAACTCGTTCTCGACGAACCCTCTTCTTTCTACGAGGATTTTTCTGTCGCGAACCAGAATCAGAACCCCGAGTATCGCTCTTGAGTGCATTTCCTTGTTTCTGTTCTGTTGTTTTTTTTGTTTCTTCCATAACTACTTTAAATAGTAAGTCCGGCTTCTCGTGCAGTATCAGCTACTGCTCGTACACGTCCTGTGTAGAGAAAGCCTCCCCTGTCAAAAACGGCCTTTGTAATGCCCGCCTTCTTTGCAGCTTCTGCAATCATTTTTCCAACAGCTGCAGCTTGTTCCATTGCTGTCCCTTTAAGTCCTTCAGATCGAGCTGCTGCAATAGTGGTGCCAGTCACATCATTGATAAGCTGTGCATATATATACTTGTTTGAACGAAACACCGCAAGTCGTGGACACTCTGCTGTGCCACGAATTTTCGCACGCACACGCTTGTGTCGTCGGCTTCGTTTTTCGTTTTTAATCTTAGTTTTCATACTATCTATGTACTATATATCAGCTTATGCGGTCTTCTTACCCTGTTTTCGGCGCACAACCTCATCTGCGTATCTAATCCCTTTGCCCTTATACGGCTCAGGTTTTTTCTTTGATCGAATGAGGGCTGCAAAAAAACCAACAAGTTCCTTATCAACACCGGTCACTGTAATGTTATTTTTCTCAACAACAACCTCTAGTCCTTCAGGAACCTCAAGCTCAACAGGATGGGAAAAACCGAGCTGCATAACAAGTGTGTTGCCCTGCATTTCTACACGATATCCCACACCCTCAAGGATAAGTTTTTTAACAAAAGGTTCATTCACGCCTGTTACCATATTCAAAAGATGTGATGCATACGTACCCCAGAGAGCTTGCGACAATGAGGTGTCCTTTGTTTTTTCAAGTACAACAGCATCATCAGAAACCGTGAAGCTAATCTCTGGTCGTACAGGACGTGTGAGTGTACCTTTTGGTCCAGTCACTGTTAATACCCCATCAGCAACTGACACAGTGGTACCATTTGGTAGAGCTATTGGTTTTTGTCCAAGTCGACTCATAATATTTTACCAAATAATAAAAAGAGCTTCGCCACCAATACCTGCTTCTCGAGCGGCATTTCCTGACATAACTCCTTTTGATGTTGAAAGAATGAGACGTCCATACCCATTTTTCACTGTTCTAATATCGTCTACTTTGTAGTAGAGACGCCGTGATGGCTTTGAAATACGTCGAAAACCACGGATGCGAGCTTTTCGTCCATTGTATACAATACCAACCTCGAGTTGCTTTGCTACTTTCTTACCCTTTTTTTGAACAGAAAGGACAAAACCCTCCTTTTCAAGTAAGGTTGCAATTTCATGCTTCAGTTTTGAGTATGGAAGGATAGCTGTTTCCTTTCCTGCCATACCTGCGTTCTGAACACGTACTAAAAAATCTGATATAGGATCATTCATAGAATCTAGTTCAATGCCTGTCGCTGACTAAAGTTGCAACACGGTCGAGACAAAAATAGTGTAGTTGAGTAAAGCATATACACTATGCTGAACGAGAGTATACACTACTTTTTGACCGGCTGTGTTGCGACGACGTCGCGAAACAAGCAGCCTGTCCTGTCCCCATTTCTCCTTGTGTCAGGTATTGAAATAGGTTCGTGGACAGTTACCGGGATATTACCAAGAAGACTTGCGTACACCCGGCACTTTGCCTTCGTTTGCTAATTCACGAAAACAAATACGACAAAGATCAAAGTCTCGCATATAGCCATGCTTTCTTCCACAACGGAAACACCGCCGCACAACTCGTGATGAGAATTTCGGCGTTCGTTTACTTCGTGCGATTACTGATTTCTTTGCCATACAAATAAAGAGAGCCCGTTACTGGCTCCGCACTATACTAGCAATCTGAAAGGCTCCTGTCAACCAATCTAGCCACTAGCTTTTAGCTTTTAGCGCCTAGCAAAAAGGGAACGTGCATTCAAACAAACATCGCACTCAACGCTATACGTCTCTCCATATGCATCACTATACGGTAAACAAAAAACCTTTCGCATAGCGAAAGGTTTTTTGTTTTTCCCTGCTGGGCGCTAAAAGCTAATTGCTAGTCGCTGTTTTCTTAAATGGTACACCAAGATACTCAAAGAAGGCTTCTGCTGATGCCTTATCCTTTGCTGAAGTTACAATAGTCACCGCGAGACCAAATACGTCTTTAATCTCTTCATCTGCTGTTTCTGGGAAAATGATATGCTCTTTAATACCAATAGTGATATTTCCCATACCATCAACAGTTGTTCGAGATACACCTCGGAAGTCACGTGTTCGTGCTAATGCAATCTGCAAAAAACGCTCAAGAAAATCGTACATACGTGGCCCACGCAATGTCACTTGAAAACCAACTATCTGTCCTTCTCGTGATTTAAAGCCTGCAATTGATTTCTTTGCTGCTCGAGGTGAAGGTTTTTGTCCAGTAATCTTTGCAAGACGATCCTGTACAAGTTCGAGTTGTCCTCGATCTGTTATCTTACCAACACCTGTTGAAACAACCACCTTTTCAATTCGTGGTGCCTCCATAACATTATCAATACCCAATGCTTCTTTGAGTTCTGCGAATGCTTTTTTTTGTTTTTCTTTAACTTGTGTCATATGTTAGAGATTCTTATGAATGAAGTGAATTAGAAGGTCTTACACCGAGCACCACTTTAACCTATTTTTTATTTGTGAAAGTGGTGCTCGGTTCTGAAAAACCATATGCGCTATCACTTATTGGTTTTTCGGACATTAGAAACATGAATTGGCATTGGTCGCTCAATGATTTGCCCTTGCTGATTGGCACTTGTGGCACGCTGGTGTTTTTTTGTAAGGTGAACACCCTCAACAATAACCGCATCTTTTTTAGGTAACGACTTTACAATCGTCCCTTTTTTGCCGCGGTCTTTACCAGCAATCACTATTACATTGTCACCTTTTTTAACGTGCATATTAGATATTTTTATGAGTTTTACGAATTAGAAGATCTTACACCGAGCACCACTTTTACTTTTAAATAATTTGAATAAAGATGGTGCTCGGTAGCATTTTCGCAGTCCCTCTGTTGGATACTCTGCAAGCAGAGTATCCAACAGAGGGGCGAAAACTCTAAATTACCTCAGGAGCAAGAGATGTTATCTTTTGGTATCCACGTTCTGAAAGCTCTCGAGGTACCGGGCCGAAAATACGGTTCGCTTTTGGTTCCTGTTTCTCTTTCTCAAGAATAACCACCGCATTCTCATCAAAACGAATGTACGAACCATCTTTACGACGGAATGGTTGCTTTTGTCGAACAACAACCGCATGAAGTACATCCTTTTTCTTTACTCCCTTTCGGGGTTGTGCTGACTGAACAGAAAGCACAACTCTGTCTCCAATGCGTGCGTAGCGTCGCTTTGAGCCATCAAGCACTTTAAACACACGTCCGATAGTACCACCAGAGTTGTCTGTTATTTTTACAATTGATTGTGGCTGTATCATATAAAGAAATTACTCTGTTACAACACGAAAGTGCTTATTTTTTGAAATTGGAGAACATTCAACAATAGTTGCTGTATCACCTTCAGAAAGAGTAGTGTTTGGATCGTGAGCCAAATACTTCTTGCTTCGCTTGATATATTTTTTATACTTTGGATGCTTTTTGTATTGCTGAACACGCACGACTACAGTGTCTTGCATCTTTGTAGAGACAACGGTTCCCCGAAGTGTCTTGCCCTGCCCTTGACGAAGCTCGTCTGAAGCACCTTTCTTTTCTGTTGTCTGTGTTTCGTTTGTCATTGTGTTAGCGAAGCATACATTACTATACAACTAGTCATCTGTCTATGCAGTAATATTACTGTCTGCGGCAAGAGCCGTCTTAACGCGAGCAATGTCTTTTTTTAGCTGTCGTCCCTCTTTCACGTTTCGAGTATGGCTACCTGAGTTTTCAAAATAAAATTCACGAAGGCTGCTCTGTTTTTCTGCAAGAAGCTTCTGTAGTTCAAGTGTTGTTTTTTTCTGAAGATCTGAATATTTCATAGTATAGTTTAGTGACTGTCACGAGAAACAACTCTCCAACGTACTGGCATCTTTTTTCCTGCCTTTACCAAAGCAGCACGAGCAACATCTTCAGGAATACCTCCTACCTCAAACAAAATACGACCTGGCTTTACTGGTGCAACAAAACCCTTTGGATCACCTTTTCCCTTACCCATTCCTACTTCAGCAGCTTTTGCTGTATATGGTCTATCAGGAAAAATACGAATCCAAATTTGACCATTCTTTCCAAGAGCGCGACGCATAACACGTCGAGCTGCCTCAATTTGATTTGAGGTAATGCGAGCAGCATCAAGGGTTTTCAAACCGTGCGAACCAAAATCAACAGTTACACCACGAGTAGCTACACCTACTTTGTTAGGATTCTTTCGGCCAGTCTGCCACTTTCTGTGTTTTACCTTTTTAGGAAATAACATAATTCAATCTACTATTACACATCAAAACGATCTCCTCGGTAAATCCAAACCTTGATACCAATATCACCCTGTGGGATACGTCCTCGTACTCGAGCAAAATCAATGTCCGCACGAAGTGTTTGAAGAGGTACGCGCCCCTTCTTCAACTCTTCTTTGCGTGCCATATCTGCACCACCAAGACGACCTGAAAGTGCGATGCGCACTCCCTCAACATCACGGTTTGCCATTACCTTTTCAATCGTCTGTTTCAATACACGACGAAATGGAAGTCGTCGCTCAAGACCTTCAGCAACCATACGTCCCACAATAGCTGCGTCTGACTCTGCTGAACGAACCTCCTCAACATCAAGTTTAAATGTTGTAGCGCCACCAAGTTTTTTACGGTTAACAAGTTTTTCAACATCTTTTTTAAGCTGTTGAATACCATCACCTGAACGACCGATAATCATACCCGGACGTGATGTTTTGATAATGATACGCAATTGCTTTCCATTACGTTCCATTTCAATAGAGCTTATATAGTGTTCACGTAGTTTCTTTTCTAGAAACTCTCTAATAAGTACATCCGTCTTAAGATATTCTCGGTACTGCTCTCTGTCACCACGAAACCAACGTGATTTCCAATCTCGCAAAATACCAATTCTATGTGCATATGGATGTACTGTGTGTGTCATAAAAATTATCTAGCTACAGAAGCCTCTTTTTTGCCAAGTTCTAAAATGATATTACTTGTTCGTTTGTTGATACCTGATGCACGACCAAACGCTCGGGGCATAAAACGCTTAAGTGTTGCTCCTTTATCAATACGTAACTCACGTACAATAAGCTCGCTCTCCTTAAGACCATCATTCTCTTTTGCATTAGCAATCGCAGACTCTAATAGTTTTCCAAGCTGATCTGTTGCACGCTTTGGAGTAAAAGCAAGGAGTGTTCGCGCTTCAGAAACTGATTTACCACGAATCATATCAGCAACAAGCCGAACTTTTCGAGGTGACTGGCGGTAGTTTTTAAGAGAAGATCGCATAGTACTGTTGATTATTTAGCATCTGATGCTGACTTAGCTGCCTTTGCTGCTGAAATTTCAGCCTCTTTCTTCTTCTGCTCAAGTTCCTTCTGCATTTTACCACCGTGTCGGTAGAATTTGCGTGTTGGTGAAAATTCACCCAATCGGTGACCGACCATATCCTCAGTAACAAGAACAGGAAGATGTTCTCGTCCATTGTGAACACCAAAAGTAAACCCTACCATTTCTGGACTTATCTGACTTGCTCGTGCCCACGTGTTAATAACACCATCTGCTGGCTTTCTTTCTGAGACCTTCTTCTGAAGCTTCTCATCAACGTATGGACCTTTTTTCAGTGAGCGTGTCATATAATTCAAAACAAAAGCCGCATGTCACGGCTAGAGCGGTATAACTATAGCAAATAGACAAAGAAACGCAAGTATTTGGGCCATTTGGCTATGCTACACAAACATAACTTGACTAAAATGAAGTTTAGGTGTATAATACATAGGAATAGTCCTTTTCCACCTACATACCAAGGAGTTTGAGAATGAACAGAAATGGTTACACCGGCCGCCTCTTCGAAGAAGAGATCCTCGGCAGATGTCGAGGTGAGTGGAACGGTGAAGCGTTCTGGACATTCCAGAGCTCCATTCGTTTTGCCGCCAAAAACCAGCCACGCGGATGGGATCCAACGGACCCTCCGCTACGAAGTGCCAACGACCTCCACGCGAGCGTCGCACTGGCGCTCGGACTGGATAACTGGGAGGAGCTCAGGCTCTTCTCGGCGATCGGCACGCCGGCCGACCTTTTCTACGGAACAGACGGATTCTTCGTCTTCCGTGGAAAAGTGGTGACGCTCGACGTCACCATCAATCCTCACAAAGAGGATTGGAAAGCCGACGTCGTCGTGCACGAGCGAGAGCTTCACGACCGTAGTGGACTCGCTCGTCTCGCCGAGACAATCGCTGAATTCCTCGGCGGTGGGAGTACCTGCTATGTATGACCTCGCCTTCAACTGTCCTGTCTGCGGGGAGTATCTCGTAGATGAGGACACCTTCCGTTCTTTCCTGACGAGAGTTCTTGAAAGAGAGCTCAACAGGAAGCAGAAAGAAGGGACGAAGCACTTCGTGCTCAGATTCGAGAACCATTGCCCCCGGTGCGAACCGGAAGGTAGTGGGAAGTACGAACTCCGAGCACGAAAACCTAAGAAAGTATGATTTGCTTGGGGCACCCCAAGCAAATCAAAACCCCATCGGTTCGTCCGATGGGGTTTTTTTATTTCTTTCGCTTCTTGCCAACCTTTCTTCGAGAAACAATAAATGTGTTTGAGTATTTCTTTGTTTTTCGTGTCTTCTGTCCTTTTCCTGTTGGGCGACCTTGTGCAGTGCGCGCACGTCTGTGGCCACGACCACCACGTCCTTCACCACCACCATGTGGATGATCTACCGGATTCATTGCAGAACCACGAACAGTTGGACGTTTACCAAGCCATCGTGAACGTCCTGCTTTACCAAGGTTTACTAACTTGTGACCTGGATTTGATACCTCACCGAGTGACACCCATACCGTATCTCGAACTTTCCGTACCTCAGTTGAAGGCATTTTAAGGTGAACATACCCAGAGTCATGAGCAATCACCTCAGCATATGAACCAGCAGAACGTACAAGTTTTGCACCCCCACCTGGCTTTATTTCAATGTTATATACAAATGAACCAATCGGCACCTTTGCTACAGGAACACGGTTACCTGGAGTCAATGGAGCATCTTCTGCTACAAGCAATGTATCGCCCACTTTCACAGACTGGGGAGCAAGAATATAGTTTGGATCATACTCAATTGTTTCAACGCGTGCTGGAACTCCTATTTTGTCATACCGAAAATCAATTTCTCGCCAACGACGCTTGTGCCCCCCACCTCTGTGACGGCTTGAAATACGACCCTTTGAACGACCTACACCCCGCTTACGTCCCTTGGTAAGCGCCTTGTGTGGTGATGTTGCTGTCAACTCATCTCGGTATGAGATTCCTGACATACCACGTCGTCCTGCAGTTGTTGGTTTATACTTTTTCATAATTCAAATACTAGACTACATCAAGTGAATCTCCTTTCTTAAGAAAGACATATGCCTTTTTCCCTCGTGCAGTTTTTCCACCAAGACCACGTCGTCCTGACACTTTCTTTCCTCGCACAGGAAGAACGTTTACCTTTCGTGGAGTCACACCATACACATTTTCTATAGCTTTTGCCACCTCTTTCTTAGTTGCATTTACTGCAATGTTAAACGTATACACATCATTTCCTGTAAGATCTGTTGCTTTCTCTGTGATACGAGGGCTACGCAAAACAAGTGGATGTGCGGTTCCCTTTGATGCACCCGAAAGAAGCTTGCCTCCTTTCTTTTTCTTTTTTGGTGCAGCTGAAGTTGTATCCTTTTTTAGAGGAGCGTCTGTTGCTGTTTCTTCTTTTTTTCGTCCAAAGAGAGCCATAATTATTTTTTAGCTTTTTTAGTAGGGGTCTTCTTCGCTACCTTCCGTGCTACTGTTTTCTTTTTTGGCGCAGTCTTTTTCTTTACTGTTTTCTTTGATGTCTTCTTTTGTGTTTCTGCTTTTTCTGTCTTTACAACACTCTTTTTCTTTTCTACCTTTGCTCCAGATCGTTTACCTTCCATTCGAGCAACGAGCACATCAGAACTTGCTTCTGGCGAGATGAGAATAACATATTTGTAACTCAATACATCAACAGGGTTTACATTGCGCGCCTCAACAACGGTCACGTTGCCTATGTTTCCAAAGCTTTTCTTAAGAGCTTCTGTTGCATCAGGAATTACAATAAGTGCCACGTTGTGCTTCTTCTCTACAAGAGAAGCAAGCTCTTTTACTGATGCTAGTGCTGTAATAACAGCTTTTGCTTTACGTGTTTTTGGTTCATCAAATGAAAGCGTGTCTACAAAGAACATTTCTCCATCAGTAACTTTTTGAGAAAGTGTGCTGTAAAGCGCCTTTACACGCATTTTCTTATTTATCTTTTTACCATACTTCTTTTCTTTCAAAGGACCGTGTGTCACACCACCACCAACCCAGATTGGTGAACGACTAGAACCGTGTCGTGCGCGACCAGTACCTTTTTGTCTCCATGGTTTTTTACCACCACCACGAACATCACTACGGTCTTTTACGTGTGCACGACCAACTCCCTCTCGTGCATTGGCCTGCATACCAACAACCACTTGGTGTACGAGATCTGCATTAAAATCAGTAGCAAAAACCGCATCCGCAATATCTGCAGTACCTGCTTTTTTACCTTCTGTGTTGTATACGTCTACTTTCATACAAATATATAAAACTATGCACGATGTGCTGCTACCTTCATTCTCTTTTCGCGCATTTCAAGAATCGTGCCGCGGCGACCTGGCACGGAGCCAGATACTACCACATATCCATTCTCTACATCCACTTGAAGCACCTTAAGGTTCTTTACGGTAATACGATCTGCGCCCATACGACCTGCCATGCGAACACCTTTGAACACACGCTGTGGACCAGTTGCACCAATAGAACCTGGCTCACGCTCAGAGTGCTTCTGACCATGAGAACGAGGACCTCCAGCAAAACCGTGACGCTTTACCACACCTTGGAAACCTTTTCCTTTTGAAATACCCGCAACTTCAATAACATCTCCTGGTTCAAAAACCGAAGCATCAATAGTTGCTCCTTTCTCAATTCCTTCAGTGTTTGCTAGGCGAAACTCTCGTAGTGCTGCAAATGAGCCGAGGGTTTGCTGTGCCTTGTTAATGTTCTTCTCACGTCGAGTACCAACACCAACCTGTACAGACGTATATCCATCCGTATCGGTTGTTTTTACCTGTGTTACCGTCATTGGCGACACCTTAATGAGTGTTGCAGGAAAAGCCCGACCTGATTCGTCGAACACCTGTGTCATCTCTTGTTTTGTACCGAGCAAAAATTTCATTGATTTCCTTAGGAGTGAAACGAGTTAGAAAATCAATGACCCAGCCTATTGGTTTCTGAATGAAACCAAGGGGCTGTGGTCCTCCTAACAAGCACTTACTCCGAATACAAGAAAGCCGCAGCGGGGCAAATGCCCCGCCGCGGCGAAGAAGTGCCCAGTGCCTCCCAAAGGAGGATGGTCTCTCTTGTACGAGAGATACTGTAGCAGGAACCCAAAAATAATGCAAGCTCCTAATAATTCAAAAGCCCCGCCAAGTGGCGGGGCTTTTGATTACAGCCCTTCACTCCTAAAGGAGTTCAGGATTAAGAACTTCACGCA
>CBDUNJ010000001.1:0-20822 GCA_965368565.1 uncultured bacterium | reverse complement strand
CCTCTGCAATATCTTCCACCTCTTCTCGCACATCCTTTGCCAATCCTTCTATCTCTCTCGCCGCACGAATAATGTAATACGCCGCAATCCCAAAGAGAATTGCTAAAAGCACAAAGCCAATAGATGAGATGAAAAAGAAAATGTCTGCCTGTATAAGTTCTTGCATATACTCAGTATACCAACAAGTACACTCGTATCAAAATTATAAAATATCTTAACTGACGAAAAACCGCACAACACTGGTCGCAATCACAGCAACAATACTTGTTAAAAGTGCGCCCCAGAACATATCTACAAGCGTCACTACGAGCGGCCACTCCTTCAGCGTCGCATGGTTCGTGAGGTCGTATGCACCATATGCCGCCAATCCAAGAAGCGCACCGTAACCAAATACCTTGAGTGTTTCGGTGTTACCTTCAAATGCTGGTACTACCACAAGCACCGATATCACAACCGCGTACAACACATAAAAGATGCCTGCGAATGAAATACTGAACGTATCGGTCATCAAATGTCCTAAATGCTTTCGGTAGAACCCACTCATACTCGTCAGCCACACGGCATCAATAGCAAACATAGTGATGAGGGCTGATATGAAAGAAATAAGAAAAGTTTTCATATCAGTAGTATAGCACCCCTCTGACCACAGGAGTGTGCACACTTCGCATTCTTACCCACATCAAAAAACAACACCGTTTTTAAATGGTGTTGTTTAAAATATCTACTTTGCCTTTTTTCGCTCGTTCTCCTTAAGAAAACGTTTTCGCAAACGAACTGATTCTGGACACACCTCCAAGTATTCATCGTCCTGCATAATTTCAAGACCTATTTCAATAGTGAGCTCTTTTGGTGGAACGAGAGTCAAAGCTTCATCACTTCCTGAAGCTCGCATATTTGTGAGCTGTTTCCCTTTTGTTGGGTTTACTATCATCTCTTCACCTTTAGAAGTGTTGCCAATAACCATACCTTCATACACTTCAGCACCTGGACCTATGTACAATTCGCCTCTATCCTGTAAACCAAAGAGTGAAAAGCCAAGTGCTTTGCCAGACGCCATTGCGGTCATAGAACCTGTCTTGCGCTTTGTGATCTCTCCTACATATGGGCGAAAACCAATTGCATGCGATGCTAAAATCCCTTCACCGCGCGTATCAACAACAAACTGATTCCGATACCCCAATAATCCTCGAGTTGGTCCTTCAAACAAAAGTCGCACCTGATTCTCGTGAGGTATCATATTTTGCATAATACACCCTCTCTGTGAAAGTCGTTCAATCACACTTCCTTGAAATTCTACGGGTACATCAACTGTTATTTCTTCAAATGGTTCGAGCTTTTTACCTTCCACTTCTTTAAAGACTACTTGTGGTTGTGAGACAGATAATTCGTATCCCTCACGACGCATATTCTCAAGTAATATAGAAATATGCATTTCTCCACGCCCTGTTACTTCAAAAACTTCTGCATCAGAAAAATCAACACGCAATCCCACATTCACTTCAAGTTCCTTTTTAAGACGAGTTGCAATCTCTCGTGATGTTACAAATGTTCCTTCGCGCCCCGCAAAAGGTGAGCTATTTACTCTGAATTGCACACTTACTGTTGGTTCGTCCACTTTAATAGATGGTAGTGGCTCAGCGTCTTGAGTATTAGTAATAGTGTCTCCGATAGTTATATCATCAATACCCGCAATAAGAACAATATCTCCGGCATACGCTTCTTCAAATTCAACTTGTGCAACTCCTTTATAGCCACTCACTTTTACAATCTTTCCTTTTTTTGGTTCCTTGCCATCTGCTAGTACCACTACCCCTTGCTTTTTACGAAGCACACCTTCATATATACGAGCAACAGCAAGTCGTCCAAGAAAATTGTCGTACCCTAGGTTAAACACCTGCGCACGCAATACCTCACCCTCTTCATAGGCGCGCGCTGGTGGCACCTTCTCAAGAACAGTATCCAAAATAGGTGACAAGTCTTTCATCTCATCTTCCATCTTTTTCTTTGCAAGACCGTCACGACCAATGGCATATACCACTGGGAACTCTGCCTGCTCATCATCTGCACCTAATTCTAAAAAGAGTTCCAAAACCTGTTCTTCTGTGCGTTCAGTATCAGCTGCGGGTTTGTCTATTTTATTGATAATTACTATAGGCTTAAGTCCAAGTTCAAGAGACTTCTTCAAGACAAAGCGTGTCTGTGGCATTGGACCTTCTTGTGCATCAACAACAAGAAGCACTGCATCAATAGAACGAAGCACGCGCTCTACCTCAGAACCAAAATCGGCGTGACCTGGTGTATCAATAATGTTAATTTTGGTACCTTTGTATTCAACAGAAGTATTTTTTGCGTAAATAGTGATACCACGCTCTTGCTCGAGCGCGTTATTATCCATTGATGCATCACCAACTCGTGCACCAGTTAACTCCATCAAGCCATCGGTCAATGTTGTTTTCCCGTGGTCAACGTGAGCAATTATGGCAATGTTTCTAATCTCTTGAGTCATAGCTATGAAAAGAAAAAGCGCGGAAGCGCATAAAGATACGCAGAATAGTCTGCCCTATACGAGCATTTTCGTCAACAGACACTGTCCTATTTCTTATTAACGAAGGTTAGTGCCTTCCCTGTTTTACCACCTCGCCCTGTTCGTCCTACACGGTGAATGTAGTCTTCATAGGTAGAAGGAAGCTCATAATTAATAACGTGCGTCACATCAGGAATATCAAGACCTCGAGCAGCAACATCAGTTGCAACAAGTACATTTACTGCATCTTCTTTGAATTGTTTCAACGCCCTCTGACGCTGTCCATGATTTTTATTACCGTGTATAGAAGTTGATTTGAACCCTCGCTTACTGAGTATGTTAGATAATTTTTCAACACCACGCTTTGTTTTACCAAACACAAGCACTTTGCTAAAGTCTGGCTGTGCCAATAAATCGTGTAGTGTATCTATCTTGTTACCGTCCTTAACGTATACAACATCCTGATCAACGCCTTTTGCAGTATCACCTGTCTTCACGGTAATACTCACCGGGTCATTGAGGAATTCACTAATGAGTTTCTTAATGTCACTTGAAAGTGTTGCTGAGAAAAAGAGTGTGTGGCGCACTTCTGGCATTCCAGCCATTAGATAACGCATATCACCAATAAATCCCATATCCAACATTCGATCGGCTTCATCCAGAACAATGGTTTGAAAATCGTTAAGACGTATGTGATTTCGTTCGACAAGATCTTTCAGACGACCAGGAGTTCCTACAACAAAGTTGTACTCTAGGCGCAAGTTCTTTATCTGACGAAAGATGGGCATACCACCCACAGCACATACTGAGAACGTTCTCAGTCCGCGTGATAATTTTCTATGTTCTTCATCTATCTGAATAGCGAGCTCACGTGTTGGAGCAATAATAAGAATCTTCTGCCTTGGATCTGCTAACACTTTATTGAGAAGTGGAATAACAAATGCCGCCGTCTTTCCTGTGCCAGTATTTGCAATACCAACAACATCACGACCCTCTAGTACGTGTGGGATTGATTGATCCTGAATAGGTGTTGGGTGTTCATACCCCATTTCAAGTACATTCTTTTTTAATCGCTCATCAAGAGTAAAATCGGAGAACGTGTGTGTTGGGTCATATGGCACCACATCTCCTTGTGGCTCTGCTTTATTGATAAAACGTGAGACATCACTAAACTCGCGATCAGCGTGTCTGCTTCGCTTATTTCGTCCACCGCCACGATTACCGCCACCAAACGACCGCTTTCCCTTAAAACGACCCCTGCCACCACCGCCTGAACGCTGTGACCTTCCTCGGCCACCTCCTTTGTTATTGTTGCTATACATAACTACTATTCACCTCCCATTAATGAGGTAGTGCTAGTCCATAAAGCACAAACACCTCGTATGAGGCAAAATGCTCACATAATAAAATAAGCCGACTAGGATCTCGTGAGATCCAGTCGTGCGCTTCAGAGTGAAGGTATAGGACGGGTTCCGGAGATATAACTTATACAATAAGTATATTATAGTTCAGACAATTTGTCAATGCATGCTTTCTATCAACGCGACCTTCTCATCCCTACTCCATTTTTTGAGCACTGCCTCGCGTCGCGAGGCAGTGCTTCGGTCTGGATGCTCTTCTGTATAAAGAATTTTTACAGCACCTTTTGCGCGAGTATAATTACCCCCTTTCCCCTCTTGATGCTCCGCAAATCGCCGCTTAACGTCGGTTGTAATTCCTGTGTACAAACTCCCATCAGTACATTCTAGAATATAAACGTAGTACATATGTATCTACAGTGTTTTGCAAAACATCAAAACCTTCTTTCCACGATGTGTGAGCGTGTGGCGGACAGCACTCCCCTCATTGCGCTTATACACCAACCCACCAAGCGCAAGTTTGCGCACATGGTCAGAAGCATTAACGTACCCAATATCAAGCTTCTCAGAAATATCTACCACCGAAAGATCCGGTGACTTGTTCAGAAGATGCATTATCTGAATGCGTCTGTGATTCGCAAAACCTTTTACAATCTGCTCTAACTCTCTATATGTACCACGTCCAACCCGTACGTTCTTTGCGCTCTTGTTGTTTTTATTCTTGTTCTTATTATTGTTTTTATTTTTGTCCTGATTCATCATATATCACTATATCACGAATATAGTCTATTATAGTCTTTTGCAAAACACTGTAACAAAGTAAACAAAAAGAAAGACTGAAAGCTGATGGGTTCACTTACCTCACCATAATCTCTTTACCAGAGACAAAATCTGTTGTTGTTGTAGTCATATACATACAGTATATTCCTCAATGCCGGCACAATGAAAACATAAAAAAGAAGAGGTCATCACCTCCACCATCTCTTCACGTCAATCAGATTCTACAAAAGACTTTTCAAAAAGAGATCAATACCTGCCTCGGTTTGGAGTGTAGCGGAGTGATTCTTCAAGATGTTATCAACAAGCGTTTCCATTCCCTCTTTGGTTATTGCTTGTGCTGCTGAATGGAGAGGTTCGGTTGTAACGTGTAGACACCCTGTGCAGCTTCAACGCCATCAAAATCTTTTTCATCCAACTTACTAAATACGGTCAAGAACATACCCGGCTCAAAACCTTCAATAGGTTGCCCCACTTTCTCAACAGCAAGTATTTCAAACTGATTGATGAAGTGTGTGCGTAGAAGAGCAATGCCCTCTGGCCCTACTTCCCCCTCAAAGTTCTGTACCACTTCACCAAGTTGAAGTGTATTGGCATCAAAACGGATTACAACACTTTTCCCAACCGATGGCTTCACAGCAAAACTTTCACCTGGTGCCCTATCAGCATAATTCACGACAATCTGCCCTTTTTCATTTACTTCAGTTGTTTGTGGAGCAATGCGATCCCCAAGAAATAGTGCTTCGGAACCAAGATATCCTTCATCTGTCTTAAGTGCTGCCACAACATAGAAAAAAGTACCGCTCCCACCTGTTTCTTGCGTCAGTAGAAATGCAACATCCTCTTTTTCATCACCATTAAAGTCATACATCACCTCATTACCGAAGTAACGAGTGGTAGTCGTGTTTGTTTCTGAAATACCGTCGGTAAGCACCACTTGCTCACCTGCGATTGTGTAGGTCGCATTTTTATAATCAGTAGCTTCTTTTTGATCTGTTGTATCTGCACGAAACACAAAGAAAGCCCATGCGCCAATAACAACGAGTATCAGAATGCCGTAAAAATGTGTCTTTTTCATATACTATGTATTATTTTTTAGTGTTACCTACTATGACGGATGCAAGTAATGATTCTTTCTCCCCCACCAACCATTCGCCAAACTCCTGTATATACTGAAATGTTTCGGAATCTTGCTCTAGAGCTAGCTCTGGAGCATCAACTGCATACTCTAGCGCTCGGTACATTTCTTTTTCTTTCTCTGGATATTGTGCGGCAAAGAGTTCGTATGATGGATACAAATCCCGTGTATACTTTTTCTCTTTGAGTGCCGCGAGCAGTACGCCGAATCGCAAAAATCGCTTACATACCCACACGAGATCTTTTTTCAGTATCTCCACATCTTTCTGTTTCTTCATTTCCGCCAATGCCATACCCAATTTCTTCTCAATGTCATTCTCCTCTATCAATTTCTGCACTGTCGTGTCATCAAATACAATTGGTTCCCACTCTTTCACGACATCCTCACCAAAGACACACACCGATTGAGTCTGGAGCACAAACCTATCACCAAAAGTGATCGCCTCTTTTGAGAGAAAGAAAAGAGTTGCGAAACGACGAACGCGAACCCGTTCTCACGGTTCCACCTGTTGTCGGGGTTGTCGTAGTACGCGTTGAGCCACCTGCCGTCATCGTTCCGGTTCGCGCTGAGCAGGTTCAGATCACCGTCGGAAATGTGTAGAGCACCGTCTATGCCACCACCCCTTGAAGTCAAAGACGATCTTAGGGTTGTATATTATTTGGTATCTAAAATACACCAGTACCCTACACCAAGTATTTTCTTTTTTGAAAGCTCATACAAATCACCCTATTTCAAGCCGTGACCGGAAATATTCTCGATTTGTCGTATTACTGGATTCGGTAGCAGAAAGCCGTAACCGCCTGCGTATTCACCTAATACCATTCATATTTTACAAAAATATAGCCCTGTGCACCAGAGAGTGCACAGGGCTAAGGACTAAGTGTCACAGTGCAAGGGCACAGTGACTAAGCGCTTATACTTGCGAAACGACGAACGCGAACCCGTACTCACGGAACCACCTGAAGTCGGGGTTGCCGTAGTACGCGTGGAGCCACCCGCCGTCATCGAACCGGTACGCGCTGAGCAGGAACAGATCACCGTCGGAATCCTTGATGGGTTCGTGCATGGTAACGATCCACCAGAGGCCCATGGCTTCCAGTTCCTCGTCGCTGAACTTCTCACGGATGAGACAGGCGACTTCAGCGTTTGGTGTGGTGAGACCACGGCCTTCTGCTTCGGTACGAATCTTCTTGGTGACCCGGTAGCTGTCCTCGAAGAGCATGCCCTTGAGGACGGCGATCTCGTAGGTCACGCCGTCGGTCGGTGCGAAGTCGTCCGAGCGAAGCAGTTGCTTGGCATAGTCGCTCATGCGGAAGCCCTTGCTCTCCAGACGAGTGATCCACCCCTCACCACTCTCGTTATCCGAGGTGACCGTGAAGTAGATGACGCCGTCCTGTTCGCGCCAAGCGCGTTGGGGTTCGGAGATTGTGACTTCTCCGCGAATGAGACGATCGACACCTTCCTCACCACCGAGGATGTTCCAAACCGCCTGAATGCGGTCCACCGTTTTGTTATTCTTTGCCATTTCGTCCTCCTTGCCCGTGTAGGGCACTTAGGTTAAGTCTTTGTTCGTGTAGAACAGAGACACTGGACTAGTATAGTCACAGCCAGGAAGTGCCTACGTGTAAGCATCTTTTGGCTGTGACCAGTTTCGCAAGTATTTTCTCAAAGAACCAATCTTGGAATACAGTATATCATTGTATAGGAAGTATGTCAAGCCCGCCCCAAAAGGCTATTTGTCCTTAAATATTAATCATTTAAAATCTCACGCACATCAACTGTTGCCGTTCCTTTGTCAGCAATTGCGGACATCCCTGATTGGGATTGTACACCTGCAACCTGGATAGATTCTTTTGGTTTAAGTTGTAGCCCTTGTTTTTTCATAACTCCAAAATCATACACTTTATTATTCTCAACTTTTTCTATTTTTATTCTTGTTTCTTACCGTCCACACAACACTAACAGCAATGACCAGGAGTCCGAGTAATTGCGCTCCTGGACTATCGTCGTACCCACCATATACAATCATAAAGACACCAAATATCATTGCAAAAATGAGAAAAAGTATTCTGCGCATGTTCATATAAGTGTCGTGGTCAAACTAGAAATATATTCCCCTCACACAATACACCTCTAACACCTGATTCTCAACTTTTTTGCTGCCGGACTAGGGGTCTCGGTCATTACATGACCAGTATACCTTGTCATCATTTCAGAAAATGATAGGCAAGGTTTTCGAGCCCTAGTCCAACAAAGACCAACTAAACTCCAATACTCCGTATCGGAGTTGAAGTTGCTCTAGCTGCCGGGCAGGGACTCGAACCCCGATATTCAGCGCCAAAAGCTGACGTCCTACCATTAGACGACCCGGCAATTTATAACTGTTCGACAAAACCGTTCACCCATCCAGCAACTCTTCTATTCAAAGCGGTGCTTTTTCTTACCCGCACTGCCAGCAAACCTTTGTACCTCTTTCCTGTGTTCTTTCTTTTTGTCTTCGGGTTATGCTTCTTAAAATAGACAGATTTTATGTGTCTTTTTGGGAAACCAGTCTTGTCTGACCAAAACTGTAACACTTTATCAATATCTTTTCTACTATTTTCGTGGATATACAGTCTAAAATGAATTCTTTTCCTGTCCACACCAAGACATTCTTCCAACCATTTCAAAAATACCTGAATCATTCTGTAATCGGAATTCCCAAAATCTATCCCGACTCCTGTATTTCCTTCCCGTTCTTTTGCTCCTCCCGCCCAATGCAACATAACTCCAGTAAGCCACAAATCTCTTTTGCTTATTCGTCCAATATCTTTTTTTGCTTTTTCAAAAATCTCTTTTGTTTTTTCTATTCGCATCTGGCGGCGCTTTGCGCCGCCACGCTTTCCCGCCTCTAGTCGCTTTTTAGTTATTCTTTGTTTTTGCGCCTTTGAAAGACCGACATCTTTAGACCACAAAGAAAGTGTTGATTTTGCAACAGGAACCTCTTTCAGAATTTCTGAATATGTCTTTCCTTCTTTTCGAAGAATAATTGCTTTCTTTTTGAGTTCTTCTTTTGTCATTTATGAACAGGGATTATGTATATATATTACATAATACCTCAATTCAATTATTATCCCCACCCTTCTTTGTTACGTAACATATCTTAACAGATACTGTCCACTTTGTGGGTAATCTATTCGACAAGAGTCTCCAAATGACACGCGCAAAGTCTTGCGACAGTCCCCCGGACTGTCTCACTACGTAACAAAGGTATCTAATTCTAGCGATATATCGCTAGAATTAGATATGAACATACCATGATATGTTCATCGGTATGTTCAAAAATTACACTATCCTACGCGACTGTGCAGGATGGTGTGGTTTAAAGAAAGAAATATATAATTAATAATTATATATATTTGATAACATCTAGTCACTTTGTTGTTCTAAACACTTGAGGATAGCGAGCTCTATCGGCAAGTGCGTGATGCTTGCGTAGCGTATTTGTGCTGAGGCAGCGAGGAATGTCTCAAGAAGTGCCGCTTTGATATATGAGCTGCTATTCCCCGCCGCTGACTCAACCACTTTCCATTCTTCTTCTGACATATCATCTTTCAATGTCTCTGCTTGCTTGGGTGCAAAGCGCACTAATAGCACTGCACGAACACGATTCAACAGGAGCCTCATAAAAAGGTGCATATCAACTGACTTCTCAACCGCCTCTGCCACCGCGTCGAGCGCCTGCTCTGAACTGCCTGCATCTAAACCTGCAAGTATTTCCATAAGCAAACTCCCCGTTGGTGCACTCGTGACTCGTGCAACAAGCTCTTGATTAATTTTTGTATCACCCGATGCCGAAAGCACCAATTGCAATACGCCGAGTGTGTCGCGATATGAACCGTCACCCAAAAGCGCAATAAGTTCAGCAGCTGGTCGCTCCACCGTATATCCCTCTTTCTTCCCCACCTTCACCACCATATCCGAAAGCACAGATGTTGGCGGTTTTTTGAAATGGTGTGTCTCACAACGAGACACAATTGTATCAGGCAGTTTATGTATCTCTGTTGTTGCGAGAATAAAAATAGCATGTGCGGGTGGCTCTTCAAGTGTCTTAAGGAGCGCATTGAATGCCTCCTTTGTGAGCATATGTACCTCATCGATAATGTACACCTTGTATGGTGATTCAAACGGCAACACATTCACCGCCTCTCGCAGTTCACGAATATCATCAATACCACGGTTAGAAGCAGCATCTATTTCATACAAATCACGCTCTGTACAACCAGCAACACGAGAAAAAATTCGCGCAACTGAGGTCTTACCCGTTCCTCGAGAACCTGCGAAAAGATACGCATGGCCAGGTTTCCCTGCTTCAAGCGCACCAGTAAGCGGTTCAATAACGTGCTCTTGACCGAGCACGTCACCGAATCCATCTGGTCTGTATTTGCGATAGAGAGCTAGCATATTCGACTAGTATACCAGAAGGTACACTAGTCGGAAATCCAAAGCACGAATAGAGAAAAGAAAAAGCAAACACCCCGAAAAATGGGGTGTCGTAGTCCAAACTTAGTGAGAGACGCCTTCTTGCCCTAATTCAGGACACGGCATCCGATGGAGAATACCAATTTGCGCAAGAAACTCACGATATTCCCTCATCAAATCTGCGACCAGGTCAATTCGTGGCATAACCATCAAAAAAGCAAGCGCCCACAAGTTAGATGAACTGGTCAGCTTTTCTCCATCTTCTTCAGTGACAACTTCAGCAAATAGATCTGCAACCACATCATGTGGCGTGTCCATATCTTGTGCCGAACGACGCAGGCGTTCCATTGTCTCTTCGCGAGGCACAATAACAACGTGTTGATGCATAGACTCTCCTTTGTATAGTGTGAACAATCTGAAAAAACTATACACTATTTTTTGTTTTTGTCTATAAATGCCTGTATCTCACTTTCTACAGCATCTGCATTTTCAGCCTCCATCAACTGCACACGAAGCTCTTTCGCACCATCAAAACCTTGCGCATATGCCTTGAAATGCTTCTTCATAATATGAAAAGGTTTTGTGTTGCCATAGAGCTCTTCATAGAGCCGTGCATGTTCAACTGCAATTAAAAGTTGTTCCTTGAGCGTTGGTTCATATCCCTCACGAAAAAACCATGGCGCACCAAATGCCCCACGGCCAACCATAATACCGTCACACTCCGTCTCTTCAGCACGCTGCCGTGCGTCCTCCATTGAATCAACATCACCATTGCCAACGATCAACACCTCTGGAGCAAGTTCGTCGCGAATCTCAACCGCACGAGCAATTTGCGACCAGTCAGCTGGCACTTTGGACATTTGAGTCTTTGTCCGCGCATGCAATATCACCACAGCAGGCTTTGTTTCCAAAATAGCTGGAAGCCAGGTCTCCAGTTCATTTTTGTTGTAACCAATACGTGTCTTCACCGACACCGGCAAATCGCCAGATCCTTCCATAGTCGCGCGAATAACTTTTTGCGCGTGCTCTGGGTCTTTAATCATTGCAGAACCAGCACCCTGCTTGCAGACATTCTTATCGGGACATCCCATATTAATATCGATACCATCAAATCCTCGCTCCACGGCAAGTTCAGCTGCCCGTTTCATCAAATCAGTATCTCGAGAAAAAAACTGAGCAACGATTGGGCGCTCTGCTTCTGTATACCAAAGATCTTTTTCCAAAGCATCAAACCCGCCACGGAAAAGCCCGTCCGCAGAAACAAACTCGGTATACAGCACCTCCAATCGCCCGTCGGGAGTTTTTGAATACTTCGCAAATAGACGACGAAAAGCCGCATCCGTAACGTCAGCCATCGGTGCAAGTACAAAAAATGGTTTTGGTAATTGGTTCCAGAAAGACATATGGCTATTACCCTATCATAAAAACCACCCGCATCCAGCACTCACTTTAATGTTACACAATGTGATATTTCTAAATCATTTTTCTGATATTGCACATTATGGAAAAACACAACGCCAAAGTGAGTACTGGACAAGTTTGACGAACAATATTAAACGTGTTATTGTCTCGTCCAGAATGTTCCTACAAGGAGGCTGTATGCGATTCAAAAGAACACGTCCCCGTAAGGGTAGCGTGAGTAATATGACATTGAGCGTACCGCGTGTGCGTCATGACGGGTATCGTGACATCCCACGAGGTCCTCACCATAGAGAGGAAGGCTGTGACACAGGACCTAAAGAAAAACCTCAACCGCCTACGGATGAGACGGGTACGAAAAAATAATCCACAAGGATGGATTGAATATGTCGGAGGTCTTCCTCCTTCACCATCACTTTTCACCAGAGCATATCAGTTCTTCAAGGAATTGATGAGAAAAATCACACAGAGGACATAGCATAAAGCTGTGTCTCTTTTTTTGTCCACTTGGAGAGACACCCCCTTTGTCGTAGAGTATCCATAGACGCACCTTGGAGGTATTGTATATGTGTTGGAAAAAGAAACCACACCCTGACACAAGACAGATCGGTTGGTCTGCTTTCCCACTTCCTGGAGAGATGCAGCGACCACGAAGTGTCCATCTGCAAGAGGGTCCCCTCAGCTCACTCATCCGAAAAGGCCCTGGTCTTGATGAACTTCTTGGCAACATTCCAGAAGAAGATACTCTGGAAGAATAACCAAAGAGGGTCTTTGATGAAAGAACCTCCAGACAGCAGAGCTAATTCTCTGCTGTTTCTATTTCCTCAACATTCTCCTGAGTATTTTCTTTAAAAAATACCCTATTTCCAAAACGTACATCAATATATTCAATATCGCGTCGTCGTCCACCATCAGATGTCTGTAATACATCTGACATCAAAGCTTCACGTACTGTATCAAACTGTTCTCTATAATCATCTGCATACGCAACATACAGCTGCCCCCCTTCAACCATACCAATAGTAAAATACTCTTTATATACAATAGCGTAGGCAGATTCTATAGAAAGATCTTCCATACTTTTGATAAATGCATACATACGACTGAATGCCTCCGTACCCAATATATAGTCCCCAAGCACAGGTGTGCGAACACTATTTGATCCAATGATTTTAAAGAACGCATTTCCTGTAAATTCTGGTGCGGGTGCATACATAAACCCATTAGCATCTACAAAAAAACATATGGGGGTACTCTCGTCTTCGCACCACACAGCAACTGGAGTGCGTTCAGAAACAGTGACGACAAGTGTTTGCATATCCCCAAGATCAAGAGCAATTTCTCTTAAGCGCAATTGTTCAACAAGAAGAGTTTCCTCTATTGTGTTTCGTGGAATGATCAGAGAGAACACTCGTGGAAATAAAAAAAATCCATACGAACCAGAGAGCTGTTCCCAAACCAAAGACTCGAGCTCATCTGTTGAAACTGTCTTCGCACCAACAATTTTGACATCTGAAAGCGTCACTTGTGGCAGACGTGTAATTTGAGTGGCAAGAACAAGCACTGCACACACAAGACCGATTGTTAAAAAGAGTGTCTCAAAAAAAGCGTGCCGCATATCCTCGCGCGTTTTTTTTGAGCGTACTTTTTTTCTCAGAAATGACATACATCAATTAGAAAGATCCAACTGATTTGAGAAACTCTCTTCCTCCCATATGTTTTTGAAGCACTTGCGGTACACGGATAACCCCTTCTACTGTTTGGTAATTTTCAATAATGGCAATGAGGATACGCCCAATGGCAATTGCTGTCGCATCATTCATATGCACATATTCAACAGTGCCATCTGCACCCTTCACTCGCGTGTTAAGACGACGTGGCTGAAATGTGCCAATAAGATCAGCGCTGTGTGTTTCTCGATATGTATCCTGTCCGGGCATCCACGTCTCTATATCTATCTGACGGTGATCAGGAAATCCCATATCCCCCGTGCAAATAGATACCACCTGATACGGAATATCCAAAGACTGCATAATGTATTCTTGAATAGCCACTAGGAAATCTTGTTCTTTATATGCGTGCTCAGCCTTTACAAAGGTCTCCATTTCAATTTTATCAAACTGATGCATACGCAAAATTCCTTTAGTGTCTTTGCCGTACGAACCAGCCTCTCGTCGGAAACAGGTTGAATACCCAACATACCTCAATGGCAACTGTTCTGCATCCAATACTTCTTCAGCATGCAACGGTCCAACAGTGTGTTCCGCAGAACCAACCATATACACATCATCACTTTCAATATAATACTTGTCCTCAGGTGGATCCAAACGACCCATTGCATTCAAAATACTTGGTTTCACCATTACTGGTGGTACAACTGGAATAAATGGACGTTCAATTGGGATATCAATATTAAAATCTTCTGCAATACCTCGGAGTGTCTCACTATTGGTGAGTGTTTCAAAAACAAACTGTACAAGTGCAAACTGTACAAGTGCCAAGTCACCCATAATATAGGTGAACCGTGCCCCCGAAACTTTTGCAGCACGTTCATTATCAATCAAACCAAGCTCAGGACCAAGATCCCAATGAGCTTTTGGCTCAAAATCAAATGTTGTAGGTTCTTTGTGTTTTCTGAGCACCACATTTCCCGATTCATCAGGACCAATGGGTGTATCAGGAGAAGGTATATTTGGAATCTGTACTAAAAGTTTTTTCAACTCTGTTTCTGTCTCTCTCACTTTTTCCTCAAGTGCCTGTCCTTCTTGCTTGAGACTTTTACCCATTTCAATATCACGTGCTTCGGCAGCACTCTTGCGCTTGCCGTTCACCTCATCAAGCTGTCCACGTAATTCTTTTCGCAAATCATACAATGTGATTATACGATCCAAATCTACAGGATCCCTGCGCTTGTCTTTAAGCGCTTTTTCTACAATATCCTTATTATCTCTAATGAATTTTACGTCTAACATACCAATGTTACTTAATGAGTCTTCGAGTTTAGAAAAATTGAGTACCGAGCACCCGTCTTTGAAGTGCTTGGTGTACATCAATACCTTCATACTACTCTAACCTTCCCCTAATGAAAAGTGCGGTATACTACTCTCAATGGAAACACTTTTCCCTCGAGACTTCCCTCCACTACTTCAAGAAATAACTGATCCGCCAGACAAGCTCTATATTCGTGGACATATACCAAGTCCTGACAGCATCTTTCTCTCTGTTGTTGGTTCTCGTAAATATTCTTCCTATGGGAAAAGTGTTTGTGAAGATATTATTGCCGGACTTCGTGGACATCCTATTGTTATTGTATCTGGCTTGGCGCTCGGCATTGATGCAATTGCACACCGCGCCGCACTTAACGCCGGACTCAAGACAATTGCTATTCCTGGCTCGGGACTTGATGAAAAAGTGCTTTACCCACGAAGCAACGTGCCACTTGCACGTGATATTCTCAACAACAACGGCGCGCTCCTATCAGAATATGAACCAACCTTTAAAGCAACCACTTGGAGTTTTCCTCAGCGTAATCGTCTTATGGTTGGTATGTCCAATGCTGTACTCGTTATAGAAGCTGCAGAAAAATCTGGGACACTCATTACTGCACGTTTGGCAAGTGATTACAATAGAAACTTATTAGTGATACCCGCTCCCATCACACACGCACAAAGCAAAGGTTCCAACAATCTCCTCAGACACGGCGCTGTGCCAATACTTTCAAGCGAACACATTTTGGAAGAACTGGGTATTCAGACAGAAGCACATATTCAATTACCTCTTAAAGCACGCACTGATCTCTCTCCCGATGAACACATTATTCTCTCCCTCTTAGATGAACCCATAGAAAAAGACACACTACTACGTTCACTTGATATGCCCATACACAAAGCACAGGTACTTCTCTCTACTCTTGAACTTAAGGGTGTCCTCATCGAACGATATGGAAAAATACAAAGAAAATAAGTTTCAATAGTTCTTCTTTTCAACAGTCTTACTGTTTGCAATAAAAAGTAATGTATAGTATGAATGTCACACACCTATGAAATTAGTAATCGTTGAGTCGCCGTCAAAAGCGAAGACAATAAAAAAATATCTTGGAAAAGAGTACGACGTTGCCGCAAGTGTTGGTCACGTCCGCGATCTACCAAAAAGTAATAAAAACGCCATCGACATAGAAGGTGGTTTTATCCCTACTTATGTTATCTCTCCAAGAAAGAAAGATGTCATCGCCGATCTAAAAAAAAGAGCACAGAAGGCAGACGAAGTTATTCTTGCCACTGACCCCGATCGTGAAGGAGAAGCCATTGCTTGGCATGTTGCAGAGGCACTCGGTCTTAAAAAAAAGGACACAAAGCGTGTTGCTTTTCATGAAATCACAAAAGAGGCTGTACAGGAAGCACTGAAGCACCCTCGCGCTATTGATGAGAACCTTCGCGCAGCGCAGGAAGCGCGGCGGGTTCTTGATAGAATTGTGGGCTACGATTTATCCGGACTCATTTGGAAAAAAGTAAAATACGGACTCTCAGCTGGACGAGTACAATCACCAGCTCTTCGTATTTTAGTTGAGCGAGAACGAGAAATACAAGCTTTCATACCGGAACAATACTGGGTTCTTAGTGCAACAGTACAAAACGGAGGTGAACCATTCACTGTTACTTGTGAAGAAGAAATCAAAGACGCAAAACGTGCAGAGGAAATCCTCACCCAGGGAGAGAAAGCACACTGGTCTGTTGCTGATGTAGAAGAGAAAAAACAACATCGCAACCCACGCGCACCTTTTACCACCTCAACACTTCAGCAATCAGCAAGTTCACGTCTTGGCTTTTCACCATCGCGAACAATGCGCATTGCACAAAAACTATACGAAGCAGGACACATCACCTATATGCGAACCGACAGCACTGCACTTGCAGAGACCGCTCAAAAACAAATCAGTGCACTTATTATTGATGCCTATGGAAAGGAATATCTTTCCCCCAAACAATACGCAACAAAAAGTAAAAATGCCCAAGAGGCGCACGAGTCAATTCGACCAACTACTTTTGGAAAAAAGAATGCTGGTAGTACAGATGAACAAAAGAAGCTCTATGCACTTATTTGGGAGCGCGCAGTCTCTAGTCAGATGGAAAAAGCAGAGCTCTTAAAGACAAAAATAATAACCACCACAACGGATCCAAAAGTACCCCGCTTTGCAGTTATTGGTACACGACTACTCTTTCCTGGATGGCTTGCTGTTGATACACGTGCTCGTGGCGAAGAAACAGAGGTGCCAAAAGTTGAAAAAGGCACTCCGTTAACCCTTAACGGCATTGAATCAGAAGGAAAAGAAACAACTCCCCCACCACACTATTCGGAAGCTCGGTTGGTTAAAGAGCTTGAAAAGCGCGGAATCGGTAGGCCATCAACCTACGCCTCTATTATCAAAACAATTGTTGATCGTGGGTATGTAGAAAAAGAGGGGCGTGCACTTCACCCTACCGCTATGGGTGAGCTTATAACTGAATTTCTTGAAGAACATTTTGGTGAATACATTAGCGACTCATTTACTTCACATATGGAACGCGAACTTGATGAAATTGCAACCGGAGAAAATGAGTACGTCACCACACTCGCATCATTTTATACACCCTTTCACAATGCTGTTGAAGCAAAGCAAGATATTCCAAAAATAACCACGCTTGGTGATGCCCCCAAGGAGTTTTTGTGTCCAAAATGCGACGCTCCTATGGTCATCAAAGTAGGTACTGGTGGAAAATTTATGAGCTGTTCTCGTTTTCCTGATTGTGATGGTGCGCGAACTATAGATGGTGAAGAGGTAAAAGACCCCGAGCCTCTTGGTGTGGATCCAGAAACAGAAGAAAAAGTGTACCTCCTTGACGGTCGCTATGGCCCCTACGTACAGCTTGGTGAAAAAACAAAAGAGAATAAAAAGCCGCGACGCGCGAGTGTGCCAAAAGATATGAATATGGATGATGTTGAACTCAAAGACGCACTCAAGTTTTTAAGTTTGCCACGGACACTCGGCACACATCCAGATACAGAAAATGACATTGTTGCTAATATTGGCAGATTTGGACCCTACATTGCACACAATACAAAACCAAAGCCAGACTTTCGCTCACTCAAAGAAGACGATCCCTACACCATTACCCTAAAGCGCGCACTTGAGATACTTGCAGAGCCAAAACAAAGGCGCGGGGCACGTAAAAAATCCTCCTAAGAACGTTGTGACGTTCTCTGACTTATTACGTTCTAAATACTAGACGTACGAAAGGTTGTTGTTATGCACAAAAAGATGTTCGGTCTAATCGTCATTGGTAGAGACGTCAATGGGGAGAACTATTACCTCAACAAACTGTATCGCTGGATACTATTCAGTGGGTCAGAAGAGCTCTTCTCTTTCAAAGATGGTCACTGCCCCGCACTGCTCATCGTACAGAATCCTGAATCCTTTATGGAGGAGCTTTGGAACGACTTCGGCACCGTGTGCAAGACGCGAGACACAGTAACCTCGTTTCCCCTTCTGCTTCCCAAGGAGCTCATCGGATTTCTTGAAGCAAATGAAGAGGCTGCCTAATGGCGTTGCAAAAATGCAACGCCACTTTTCTATTATTCTCAAAAAGTTATACTACACACAATGAAGCTTTCCAAAAAAGACACCGAACGCCTTTTGCGCATTTTTTCTTCTGCCAAAAGTGTAAGCCAAGAAGATAGGGAGAAAATTACAGCTGCATATCTCTTTGCAAAAAAAGCACACCGTGGTCAAAAGCGTCTGTCTGGTCGTCAATATATTGTGCATCCGGCAGCAACAGCTACCACACTGGCAGAACTAGGAACTGATGTTGACACCATTATTGCAGGACTCCTCCACGACACAGTTGAAGACACAGAAGTAACCCTAGAAGACGTATTAAATCAATTTGGTGGAGAAGTGCTCTTTCTTGTTGATGGCGTAAGTAAACTTGGAAAACTAAAGTATCACGGAATGAAACGGCACGTAGAGAGTCTACGAAAACTTTTTATCGCAATGGCTCAAGACCCTCGCGTGGTCATCATCAAACTTGCCGATCGCTTGCACAACCTTAAAACACTTGATCACATAGCAGACGTGGACAAACGGAAACGTATTGCCACAGAATCACTCGAAATTTATGCTCCTATTGCACACCGACTTGGTATTGGACAAATAAAAGGCAGGCTTGAAGACTATGCCTTTCCACACGCATTCCCTAAAGAATATGCACAAACACAGGTATTGCTCAAACAAGAAGCAAGCACAAATAGAAAGCTTCTAGAAAAAATATCCCGAAAATTACTGAAGCATCTGGCAGAGATGAAGATTCGTGTTGTAAAAGTAGACTACCGTGTGAAGCACCTTTACAGTATGTGGAGAAAGTTACTCAAATACGATATGGATATCACAAAGGTGTACGATATTGCTGCTCTCCGTATACAGGTTCCAAAAGTAGAAGATTGTTATATGGTGCTTGGTATTATTCATGAAAGCTGGAAACCTGTACCTGGCCGCATCAAAGACTACATCGCAACACCAAAACCAAACGGGTACCAATCACTCCACACAACTGTCTTTACGGGAAATGACAAGATGGTTGAAATACAAATACGAACACCTGAAATGCACCATAATGCAGAGTTTGGTATTGCTTCGCACGTATCATACAAAGAAGCTGGTGGGACAGCGAGTTTTGACCTTATTCGTCGGTTTTTTGGAATTGGTAAAGATGCACCAAATGACAACCTTGAGGAACAACACCAACGAGCAATTGAATGGTTAAAGGAGCTTGCGCATGGTCAGAAGGAGATAGAAAGTCCACAGAGTTTTATCAAAAATCTTAAAACTGATTTCTTTAATGATCGCATTTTTGTTTTCACACCGCGCGGTGAAGTGGTTGACTTGCCAGTAGATGCAACACCGATTGATTTTGCCTATGCTATTCATTCCTCACTTGGCGACCATCTGGGAGGTGTAAAAATTAACGGGAAATTTTCTTCTATTGATACACCTCTTAAAAATGGCGATATGGTTCTTATAGAAACCAGTAAAAAGAAAACTCCGACACACAAGTGGCTGGAGTATGCAAAGACAACAAATGCACAACAAAAAATCAGAGGCCTTGTGCGAGAAAGACAATCCTCATAATAGAACAAAGACGGTTATTCACCGTCCTCGTTACCCTCTCTAACGTATCAGATTGAAAAAGGTGACACTATACTGAGAAATTTGAAATAGAGTAGAGATCATCCTCTTCTCTCTTTTCAACTTCCTCTGGGGGTTCTTCAATTGTATCAACTTGAATTTCGCCACCTTCTTCTTCTGGAACTGGTCGCCCCTCTTCTTTTATAACCCTCACTGTTTCCACTTGTATTTCGCTAACCTGTTCTTGATGCTCGGATGTCTCTACACCTCTGTCAGCCACCTCCTCTTGCTTGGAATCATTTTCAACCTGTTTCTCAACAAAGGCTGTAAGTTTTTCTTCTAGTGTTTCTCCTTGCTCTACTGCAGAAAGAGCCCCTAGTATCTTTTTCACCTCTTCATCTGTAAAGAAATCAATAGTAATTTTTCCACCCTGCACTTTTCCATTGACTGTTTTTGGCTGTACGCGTACACGAGTGCCGAGTGATTCAGATACTTGTCCTTCAAGTTCAATAATTTCTGGCGCAAGCTTTAATTCCTTTTTACGCGAGCGTTCTGTTGCAATCGCACGAGAAGTTAATTCAGCATCACGAACGGTCATTCCTTTATAGTAAATTTCCTTAAAGAGAGTTTCTTGTTCGTCAGGGCGATCAATAAGCATTAAGAGTGGTCGCGTATGCCCTTCCGCCATTTTCCCCTCTTTGAGCGCATGCTGCATATGTTCCGGTAAGTTAAGTATACGAAGTGTGTTGGTAACATACACACGACTCTTTCCTACCTTTTTACCAATTTGTCCGTGACTTAAAGAAAATTTTTGAGACAGCTGCTTAAAAGCTGCAGCCCTATCAACTGCATTAAGATCTTCTCGTTGGAGGTTTTCAATAATAGCAAGTTCCAATTTTACCTGCTCACTTTCGTCTGATGAACGAATAATAACAGGTACTGTCTGTACCTGTGCCAACTTAGAGGCGCGAAGACGTCGTTCACCTG